>JAQWON010000016.1 GCA_029245825.1 Flavobacteriaceae bacterium | reverse complement strand
CTGGTCCTTAGGCTTTATGCTGGTAAAATTTTATATAAAATATCACCTTTAACCTTACTAGCTATAAGTTCTGTTCTCGCCATATTTGGGCTATATACGCTCTCGATAGCCACAGGGTGGTTTATATTCCTCGCAGCGACTTTGTATGGTCTAGGAAAAACTTTTTTCTGGCCTACCACTTTAGGTGTGGTAGCAGACCAAACACCTAAAGGAGGCGCGCTTACCTTGAACGCTGTTAGCGGCATTGGTATGCTCACTGTTGGTATGCTAGGAGCTCCAATAATTGGGGTGTTTCAATCAAATTCTCAAATTAATGAGCTTCAAGTCTCTCAAGAATTGGCTCAAATTGCGCCACCAACATTAGTTAATAATGACATTATTAATCTTCCGTTAAAGAATAAAACTATTTATTCAATTATTAATTATGAAGAGATTGACGCCGCTAGATTAAATCAAGCTATCGATGGAGCTTCCAATAAGAAACTTTTAAATGGACTAATTGAAAAACTTAAGGCTAATGGAACTCAAAAGGCTTTGAGTACTATTATTATTTTTCCTGTAATTATGTTAATCTGTTTTTTATTTCTTATTTTTTACTTCCAATCAAAAGGTGGCTACAAGCCCATTGAATTGAGTGAAAACGCAGAGAATTAGGTATAAAGATTCTGAAGAATTAGATAAAAGTTTTATTTACCAATAAAACTTAAGCGATTTTCATTATTTTTTTTCATCTAATAATTTTGATGAAAAATAAATGTAAATTTCTATTTTTAGTGTTTATAAATCTATAAGTGTTTTTATCATACAATTTTTAAATATTATAAACTATCAATATGGAGAAAGGTAAATGCCCATTTCATGGCTCAACTACTAAGCCTAATATTGGAACTCAGAACAAAGATTGGTGGCCAAACCATCTAAACATAGATATACTTCGTCAGCATGACAAAAAAAGTAATCCTCTAGCTGGACATAATTATAAAGAGGATGTAAAAAAGCTTGATTTAATTGCTGTGAAAAAAGATTTAAGTCAAATGATGAAAAATAGCCAAGACTGGTGGCCAGCGGATTACGGACACTATGGGCCCTTTTTTATTCGGATGACGTGGCACGCTGCTGGGACATATCGTAACGGAGATGGAAGAGGAGGAGCTGCTACAGGAGCTCAACGTTTTGCACCCCTAAATTCTTGGCCTGATAATGGAAATTTAGATAAAGCCAGACGTTTGCTTTGGCCAATTAAAGAAAAATATGGAAATCAATTGTCATGGGCTGATCTTCTAGTTTTAGCTGGAAATGTTGCTATTGAGGATATGGGAGGCCCTAATCATGGAACTGTTCTTGGTAGAGAAGATATTTGGCACCCAGAAAAGGATATTTATTGGGGAGCTGAAGATGAATGGTTAGGTGATAATCGTTATGGAGATACACGTCAGTCTCTTGAAAACCCTCTTTCTGCTGTACAAATGGGACTTATATATGTTAATCCTGAAGGTCCAAATGGAGATCCTAATCCAGAACTTTCAGCACAAGATGTAAGAGAGACTTTTAAACGAATGGCAATGAACGATGAAGAAACGGTTGCATTAGTAGCGGGTGGTCATACTTTTGGTAAGGCTCATGGTGCTGGTGATTCCAATTTAGTTGGACCTGAACCTGAGGGATCCCCTATAGAGGAGATGGGTTTAGGATGGAAAAGTAGTTATGAAAATGGCAAGGGAGTTCATACAATTACTAGTGGTCTTGAGGGTCCTTGGACAACAAACCCTGTAAAGTGGGACATGGGATATTTAAATCTTTTATTAAAATATGAATGGGAGTGTAAAAATAGTCCTGCTGGAGCATGGCAGTGGCATCCAATTGATTGCGCTGAGGAAGATATGGTTCCTCAGGTAGATGGAAGTGATGAAAAAGTATTACCAATGATGACAACAGCTGACATGTCGATGAAGAAGGATCCAATATACAGAAATATCTGTGAGAGATTTAAAGAAAATCCTAAAGATTTTGAAGAAGCATTTGCTAAAGCATGGTTTAAATTATTGCATCGTGATATGGGCCCAAGAACTAACTATGTAGCTGGAGATTTTAAAGATGTTGAATATATATGGCAAGATCCTACTCCTAAGGGAGAGATTATCCCAAAAGATAAAGAAATAAAAATTCGTTCAACCATATCTAAATCAGATATAAGTATTAATGAAATGGTTGAAACTGCTTGGGCTAGTGCTAGTACATTTAGGGCTTCTGATAATCGGGGAGGTGCAAATGGAGCTCGAATAAGATTTAATCCTCAAAAAGAATGGGAAGTTAACCAACCTGACCAGTTAAAGAGAATATTGAAAATATATGAAAACATAGCTGAAGAATATAAAGTTAGTGTTGCAGATATAATTGTTTTAGGAGGGGCAGTTGGAATTGAAATGGCATGTGGGATTGAAGTTCCTACTTCAACTGGAAGAGGAGACGCTACACAGGAATTTACTGATGTTGATTCATTCAATCTTTTAAAACCAAGAGCATGTGGTTTTAGAAATTATTCTGAAAAAGAATTTGCTGTTAGTCCAGAAGAAATTCTACTTGATAAAGCACAATTATTAGGATTAAACCCTGTCGAATTCACTGTATTAGTAGGAGGAATGCGCGCAATGGGTGTTTCTGTTTCAGGTAAAGGGGTTTGGACAGATGGTAAACTGGATAATAGTTGGTTTAAGGTTCTTTTATCTATGGATGTTTCTTGGATTGCGAAGGGATATAATAGTTATGAAGCTAATGAAAGAAAATCGGGAAAGAAAGTTCGAACAGCATCCAGAACAGATTTAGTTTTTGGTTCTAATTCTGAATTAAGAGCTATTGCTGAGGTTTATGCTCAAGATGACAACAATGAAAAATTTATAAAGGATTTTATTTCAGCTTGGAACAAGGTAATGGATGCTGATCGATTTGATCTGAGAAATAAATAATTCATTATTACAAATAAGTAGAAGAGTTATTTAGTCTTAAAAAAATTATTTATCTCTTATTTCCTCTTTTGCAAGGGCATAAGAAGCTTTGTAGTTCTCTTCAATATCTTTAAGCTGTCTCATATACATGTTAACATAAAGTTGCCCTTGTGATATTAGACCATAAAAAGAGTTTGACAAATAATAATTTTTATCAAACTTAAAATTTGTTAGGCTACGAGATCCATAAAATTTTCCGTCAAATGAATTATAGCTAAATCTTATTCTAAATTTTTTAACAATGTCTCCTCTGAAATCAATATTGAATCTGTCAATCTCTTGGGAAGTAGCATAATTCCTATCTTTTTGATGGTTATACATTTCTAAAAGTTTTGTTTTTAACTGATTGTTTTTAATCAACTCAAAACTACCTGTTGTAATTAGTTGATTAAAAATTCCATCTTTTGGGAAAAATGAAAACCCAACTTCAATTGCTAATATTTTATTTATTGCATCAATGTCAGTTAATTGTGTATGCAAATTGTCAATGTCATTAAGAACTTCAAGTATAAGTCTTTCGCTCTCTAAGAGGATTTCTTGTAAGTTTTTTAATTGATCTAAATCGTCCTCTAGCGTAAGTATTAAGTCACTTACAAGTTCATTTTTTGTGATAAAGTCTTCATTTTCTTTTCTTAAATCTTCAATATAAAATGAGAAAAATATACTCCCGAATATCACAAATCCCTCAACAATATATTTAAATGAAGATCTCATAAAGCTGACAAAATACTAAAAAAATATCAAGAAATTCAGAATCTTTTTTTGAATTCATAGATTCAAAAATAATTGTATTTTTAATAATATTAAAATCTTAAAATTTGTTTAATTATGAAAAATATAACTTTTGTTTTCTCAATTTTAATCCTTTTTGGGTGCAGTCAACCTGTAAAAAAAGCTTCAGAAAAAAGTCAAGAAAATCCTAAAGAAACTAGTGTACTTGTCGTAAACTATGAGTTAAATGAAATGACATTAGAGGATCATGCAAAATTAGGCTCTGATGTTGTTGTTAATTTTGCTCCCGGTAAGATAGATGGTTTGATTGGAAAAACGTTTATTGGCAATGTAGATAAAGGTGTTTTTGGAGGGGTTTATTATTTCACAAGCCCTTCTTCTTTAGACGCTTATTTAGATTCTGAACTTTGGAAAGGTATTGTAGCTCATCCAAATCTAGTTAATTTTAAAACAGACACGTATGGTATAGCTCCTCTTTCAGTCATTTCAAATGGGGTCCCAATGTTATAAGTTTTTTTAAAAGTATAATGAAAAGTTATTTTGGTTCTTTGCCTAATGGTAATGAAGTATATAAATACAAATTAACTAATGGTTATATGTCTGTTGAAATTATAAGCTATGGAGGTATTATTACGAATATAAATGCCCCTAATTCTAAAGGAAAGGATACTGATGTTGTTTTAGGCTTCAATACTTTAGATCAATACATTGGCGAACATCCATATTTTGGAGCAATAATTGGCAGGTATGGAAATAGAATTGCTAATGGGAAATTTAGTTTAAACGGAATTGATTACCAATTAGCAATAAATAATGGAAAAAATTCTCTTCATGGAGGGCTAATTGGTTTTGATAAAGTTTCATGGTCTGTAAAGGAGTTAAATAATAATGGAGATCCAGGAATCAAACTCACGTATTTTTCAAAAGATATGGAAGAGGGTTATCCTGGGAATCTTCAAATCGATGTTACTTATATTTTAACAAAAGAAAATGAATTAAAATTTTTTTATGAGGCAATTACTGATACCTTGACAATAATTAATTTAACTAATCATTCATATTTTAATTTAGGAGGTGAAAGTTCAGGAGATATTTTAGATCATTTTGTAAGCATCAATGCGAATTCTTATCTTCCGGTTGATGAAAATCTGATCCCAACTGGCGAAATAAGAAATGTAAAAAATACGCCTTTTGATTTCATAGAAATGAAAAAAATTGGTTTGGAAATAGAGATTCAAAACAATCAGTTAATTTACGGGAAAGGATATGATCATTGCTGGGTTTTAAATGATTATGGTGAAGGGATTAGAAAAATTGCTGAGGTTAACAATCTTGCCACAGGAATTAATATGGAAGTCTATTCTGACCAACCTGGAGTTCAATTTTATACTGGTAATTTCCTTGAGGGATCATTAAAAT
Source organism: Flavobacteriaceae bacterium (assembly GCA_029245825.1). Classification (GTDB taxonomy): domain Bacteria; phylum Bacteroidota; class Bacteroidia; order Flavobacteriales; family Flavobacteriaceae. Next base: position 10,103 of record JAQWON010000016.1, on the reverse strand, counting down.
CAAAGGAATTAAAGAAGTATGAAAAAAGATCGGGGTTTTGTCTTGAAACACAACATTTCCCAGATTCTCCTAACCAGCCTAGTTTTCCAAATGTCATACTTGATCCTGATAAAAAATATGAAACACAGACATGGTATAAATTTTCAACTAAAAAATATTAAATGAAAAGATTATCAATTTCAATCATAATGATTTTTTGCGTTAAATTAATTTTAGCTCAAAATGAAAATTTTTTTTTATATCCTGAAGGCATTCCTTGCAAAAGTGATTTAGAGACTGAGTTAGATTATGACTCATCTGGTAGGATATTTAAAAAAGTAAGTGATCCAGAAATATGGTATTATCCTTCTGGTAAAAAAAAGAGTAAAGAAAACAATGTTGCCGTACTTGTAATTCCTGGTGGAGGATACTGGGGATTGTGGTTTGACAAAGAAGGCGTGGACGTTGCTAAATGGTTAAACAAGATTGGAGTGTCCGCATTTGTTCTGAAGCATAGACTTCCACATTGGGAATCCAAAGATTGCAGAAGTAAGGTTGCTCTTATGGATGCGCAAAGAGCAATGAGGGTTATCAGAAAAAATTCTAAAAAGTGGGATTTAGATCCAGGAAAAATAGGAGTATTAGGATTTTCTGCTGGAGGTCATCTTGCTTCGACTTTGTCTACTCATCATGATAATGGTTTGGATCTCTCAGATTTGGAAATTGAGCAAACAAGTAGCAGGCCAGATTTTAGCATTTTAGTCTACCCCGTCATTACAATGAATAGACCATACACTCACAATGGATCAAGAGAAAATTTATTGGGTAAAATACCCTCTCAAGAATATTTGGATTATTATTCTAATGATTTGCAAGTTAGGGAAGATACTCCTCCAGCAATTTTGATTCATTCAGATGATGATGAAGGTGTCCTTCCAGAAAATAGTATTCAGTATTATTTAGCACTTCGTAAGTATAATATTCCTGCTGCTCTTCATATTTGGGAAGATGGAGGTCATGGTTACGGCCTTGGCAATGATAAAGGATCTGTTAAAAGTTGGGCTAAAATTTGTGAAGAGTGGATGATACAAAGGAAAATAATAAATTAATAGTTTCATCTAATAAAGTAACTAATCCAAAGCAAGTTAGGTATGGTTGGAAAAATTGGATTGTTGGGACATTATTTAACAAGGAAGGATTACCGGCATCATCTTTTGATTCAACATCTTTTTTCTTAAACACCAAGACTAATATAAATTAGAATTGTAGTTAAACACAAAATCACAGATAGTGTTTTAGTGTGTTTCCAAGGCTTCATTTCTGAATTAATATCGCCAAGACTTAAAAAAGGTTTTTTATTGGGGTAAATTGATGATACCAAATACATAATTAATAGGTTTAATAAAAACTCTATTCCCCAAATATGCACAAAATGAATTTCAACCTTTAAGATAAAAGTAGTTGTTATATAGAAAATTAAACCAAAAAACAATCCTGCTTTAGCTCCATTAGCAGAAATTCCTTTTAAGAAAAATCCAGCCAACATAATTGATGCTATTGGAATGAAAAATATGCCGTTTAATTGTTGTAATAATTGATATAAACCATCAGGAGCGTTAGCTACCATTGGAGCAGCAAATATTGCAAAAATGGCCAAAACACCTGAAGCAATTTTACCAGCTAAAACTAACTTGGAATCGTCTGAATTTTTAGAAAAATGTCTTTTATACACATCAACACTAAAGATTGTAGCTGCACTATTTAAAACACTATTGAATGTACTTAATACTGCTCCCATTACCACTGCAGCAAAAACACCTACAAAAGTAGAGGGCAAGAGTTTTTTTATCAGCTCAGGATAAATCATATCTTGGTTATCATAAAATGAGTCACCATAATAGTAAAAAGCAATAACACCAGGGAGCATTATAATAATAGGAATTAGAATCTTTAGAACACCAGCATACAATAATCCTTTTTGGGCTTCTACAAGATTTTTTGCACCAAGGGCTCTTTGTATAATTGTTTGATTCATACTCCAGAAGTATAACTGATTAATTATTAGGCCTGTAAATAAAACCTCAAAAGGCATTACGGAATCTTTTGCACCAATTACATTAAACTTTTCTGGAGCATGATTATAAAGTTCAATTAATCCAGAAATAGGATTTCCTTCTCCAATACTTGTTAGTGCAATTAAGGGGATTGAAAGCCCTCCAATTAGAAGGCCATAACCATTAATCGTATCTGAAATTGCAACTGCTTTTAGCCCTCCAAAAACAGCGTAAATTGAACCTATTACGCCAACTAAAATAACTGTTAACCAGATCGCACTATTTTTGGGTATTTTAAGAGTTTCTGAAATATCAAAAATACTCTCTAAATTAATAGCTCCTGTATATAAAACAATTGGAAGTAATGTTACAACAAAAGAAATCATTAGAAAAATTGCCACTATTGTTCTTGTACTACTATCAAATCTCTTTTCCAAAAACTGTGGAATAGTTGTCAACCCCATTTTTAAATACTTTGGAACAAAATATATTGCCGCAGCAACTAGGGCTATGGCTGAAGTAACTTCCCAAGCAATTACAATGAAGCCATTTTTATATGAAGATCCATTCATTCCTATAAGATGCTCAGTAGAAATATTTGTCAGTAGTATAGATCCAGCAATGACAATTCCTGTTAGACTTCGACCCCCAAGAAAATATCCATCTTTTGAACTCAGATTTTCATTTCTTAGCTTATACCAGGAATAAATTGCAACAAATGAAGTAAATAAAATAAATGTTAAGACTGTAAACATATTTTATAAAATTTATTTTCTAGGATTTTATAATATTTCAGAAATTTTTACCCTTCTTTTTTCTTTCATGGATTTTTTTGCAGCTAAACCAATTGCTAATGCCATTAATCCATCCTTTTGATTTACAGGTGGCTTTTTATTGTTTTTTAAACATTCAATAAATGATTTCATTTCATTGTAATAAGATTCAGAATATCTATCCATGAAAAAGTCCATAGGAAGAGAACCTTGAGAACCTTTTTGATCAAAAAGGTAGAAGTTGTCATGTAGTTTATTCTCAGATCCACACATCCCTTTTGATCCAAAGACTTCAATTCTTTGATCATACCCATAAGCTGCTTTTCTACTATTATCAATAACTACCATAGCATTATTTTCAAGAGTTAAAGTTATTACTGCAGTATCTATGTCACCATTTTTTTCAATTTCAATATCATTAAAAACAACACCTTTTGCATCTACTTCAACAATCTCTTTTCCACTAATAAATCTTGCCATATCAAAGTCATGAATTGACATATCAAGGAATAAACCTCCAGATGTCTTGATATAAGATATTGGCGGAGGAGAAGGATCGCGACTGGTTATTTTTATAATTTGTATTTCACCAATATTTCCCTTAGAAACTATTTCTTTTACTTTTTTAAAATTCGGATCAAATCGTCTATTGAAGGCCAAAAATAAATTTATATCAGATTCATCTATTACTTTTATCACCTTACTAACAGTATCTAAAGACAGATCCATAGGCTTTTCACAAAAGATTTGCTTGCCAGATTTTGCAGCCATTATTATATGTTCAGCATGAAAGTTTGTGGGCGAACATATTACCAAAGCTTCAATATCTTTATTGTTTACTAAATCTTGATAATTATTATAAAAATTAGGAATTGAATATTTTTTTGCTAATTCTTTAATATTTGCATTAACATCTGAGATAGCCAGCAGTTCTATATCATTAAATTTATTTGCTAGATTTTCAAGATGGATACTACCCATTCTTCCCAAACCAGCAATTCCAAATTTTATTTTTTTCATAAATTAATTTAAACTAAAACTTTCTTGTCCATTCTTTCGGCCACCTTTCTACAACAACTTTTGTTTGAGTGAAAAACTCAATAGCATGTCTTCCCTGCCCATGAAGGTCTCCGAAAAAAGATTCTTTCCAACCAGAAAAAGGGAATTGAGCAACTGGGGCAGCTACTCCTATATTAACTCCAATATTTCCAGCCATAACCTCATTTCTAAACTTCCTTGCAGAGAGCCCATCCTTAGTAAAAATACATGCCATATTACCATATCTTCCTTTGTTTATAAAATCAATAGCACTATCTAATTTTTTAAACTCAATTAAATTCATTACGGGGCCAAAAATTTCTGTGTTTAAAATCTTTCCATTTAAGGGAAGTCCTTCAAGTATTGTAGGAGCAATGAAATTTCCTTTTTCATATCCTGAAATAGTTTTATTTCTTCCATCAACCAGCAAATTTGAACCCTCATCAATTCCTTTTTGAATTAGATTTTCAATTCTAACTTTACTGTTGGGATTTATGACAGGACCCATTTCTACATTTTTTTCAAGACCAGAACCAACTTTTCTTTTTTTAGCAGAATCAATCAGAGATTCTTTTAAGAGGCCTTTATCATCACCAATAGTTATTATTACAGATGCAGCAAGACATCTCTGACCAGCACACCCATATACAGAATCAATAATAATTTGAGTAGTTGTTTCAAGATCGACATCTGGCATTATTACCAAAGGATTTTTAGCACCCCCTTGAGCTTGAACTCTTTTCCCATATTTACTCGCTTGGAGATAGATATATTTTGCAACTTCTGTAGATCCCACAAAACTTATAGCTTTGACTTTTGAGTTTTCAAGCATTTGATCAACGGATTCTTTTCCCCCATGAACTAGACTTATAAGACCTTTTGGCAAATCAAGATGTTTGTCGATTAATTCAATAATAAAACTCATTGTTAGGGGAACCTTTTCAGAGGGCTTTATAATAAATGCATTCCCAGTTGCTAAAGCATATGGCAAAAACCAAAAAGGAATCATTCCAGGAAAATTAAAGGGTGTAATACATCCACAAACTCCAAGTGGTTGTCTTATCATAAACTCATCAATTCCTGGTGCTATATTCTCTGAAAATTCGGATTGATTCATCACATATGCGCCACAGGCAACTTCAACATTTTCAATTGCTCTTTGAATTTCACCTTCAGATTCTTTAAGTGTTTTTCCACATTCTTTTGTAATGATTTTTGAAATTTCTAATTTGTTTTCCTCGAGAAGTATTTTTAGTTTAAAAAGTGGCTGAACTCTTTTCATTGTAGGAACATCTTTCCATTCTAAATAAGCTAGATGAGCAGATTCTACTGCTTCATTAATATCTTTAGAAGTTCCTTTTCCAGAAGGAACCTTCGCCAAAACTTCTTGAGTAGCAGGGTTGATTACATCAATAAATTCTTTACTATTAGAATTTACCCATTTTCCATTTATGTAATTTTTTAATTTTTCCATTTTTTATTATAGCCTATTAGATTTTAAATATTGTTTCTGCATTTTTTTATCTAATTCATATTTTATTCTAGCTTTTTTCACATCTTCAGAAATTGAAATTTCAGGAACTGGAACTTCCCACCAGGAGTAAGCGTAACCATCCAATTTTCTATCTCTGACTGTTTCAACATATATTACAGTAGTTTGATGATTTTTTTTAGCTTTTTTTAACGCTTTATTAAATTCATCAATTCCAGAAGTTCTGTAAACTTTTGCACCTAAACTTTCAGCATTTTTAGCAAGATCAACTGGCAAGTAATCTCCCTCAATTTGATCATTTTTTTCATTTCTATATTTAAACTCTGTTCCAAAACCTTCTCCTCCTACAGATTCTGATAGACCTCCAATACTAGCATAGCCATTATTATTTATTAAAATCATGATTATTTTATAACCCTCTTGTATAGTTGTAATTAAATCTGACGGGAGCATAAGATAAGTTGCATCTCCACACATTACATATACTTCTCTTTTTGGATCAGCCATTTTAGCACCTAGACCACCTGGAATTTCATACCCCATACATGAATAACCATACTCAAGATGAAATCCTTTTGAATTTTTTGTTCTCCATAGTTTATGTAAATCACCCGGGAGACTACCTGCAGCACAAATTAAGACATCCTTGTCATCAATAAATTTATTTAATGCACCAATATATTCACATTGCACAGGATTTTTTTTATCGATTGGTTTATATGCAATTTCAACTATTGAGTCCCACTCTTTATTATAATTTCTAATTTTATCAGTATACTTTTTTTCAGTTTTGAAATCTTTTAGTTTTTCAAAGAGTATTTTTAATGTATCTCTAGCATCTCCCTGCAGAGGAATTCCAGAATTTTTATATGCATCTACTTCGGCAACATTAATATTTATAAATGTAACATTAGGATTTTGCCATGCAGATTTTGAAGCAGTTATAAAATCACTATATCTAGTCCCAATACCAATAACAAGATCAGAGATCGAAGCTATTTCATTTGCCCCTTTTGTTCCTGTAGCCCCTATTGCTCCTAGATTAAGTTCATGGTTATAACTCAACGAACCCTTTCCTGCAAAGGTTTCAGCAACAGGGATACCAGTTGATTCTGCAAAATGTATTAAAATATTTTCTGCTTCAGAATAAATTACACCACCTCCTGCAACAAGCATAGGTTTCTTAGACTTTTTGATCATTTCTACAGCTTTTCCTATTAAATATGAATCTGGTGTGTTTCTTGGAACATACCAAATTCTCTTTTCAAATAATTCAGAAGGAAAATCAAATGCCTCTGTTTGAACGTCATGAGGAAAACATAATGTTACAGAGCCTGTTTCTGATGGAGATGTTAAAACACGCATAGATTCTAAAAGGGCAGAGGTTAACTGTTCTGGTCTGTTTATTCTATCCCAATATTTTGAAATTGGTTTAAAACAATCATTTACAGAAACATCGTTAGATGATGAACTTTCCAATTGTTGCAACAATGGTGTTGCTGTCCGTTTAGAAAAAAAATCGCCTGGGAGTAAAAGAACAGGCAACCTATTAATTGTTGCCCCTGCGGCTGCAGTTATCATATTTGTGGCACCTGGTCCAATTGAACTTGTACATGCGAAAGTTTGCAATCTATTTTTCATTTTGGCATATGCAGCAGCAGCATGAACCATGGACTGCTCATTTCGAATCTGATAATATTTAAAATCAGGATTGTTCTTTAATGCTTCTCCCAAACCAGCGACATTTCCATGACCAAATATTCCAAAGCAACCAGCAAAAAATGGAAATTCAATATTATCTCTTTTAGAAAATTGATTTTTCAAAAATTTTATGGTTGCTTGTGCAACTGTAAGTCTTTGGGTTTTCATTTAAAAGCCTCCTTTTTTTTCAATAAAATTAATTATTTCGTTATAGTATGGAGCAAAATTACAACAACCTTGTTTAGTCACTAACCATGCTCCACATGCATTAGCAAGTCTAAGGGATTTATAGTCATCCCAGTCATTAAGATAACCATAAATAAAACCTCCAGCAAATGCGTCACCTGCACCTAATACATTTGTTACTTTTACTTTAAAGCCAGGAACTTTTAGTACTCTACCATCATTGTAATAAGCAATGACTCCTTTGGCTCCAGTTTTAACTAACAGAAGTTTAACGCCTTCATTTAAAATTATTTTTATTGCATCATTAATATTTCCAACAATTTTTGGTTGCGTAATGGAGTCATTTTTTATTTTAACCTGTTCAGTATCAGTTAAGTTAAGTGACAAAACTTCTTCTTCAGTACCAATAATAATATCAGTTAGTTTTAGATAATTTTTAAGGACTGAACCAAAATCAAGAATATTATTCCACAAGTTTGCTCTAAAATCAAGATCTAAGAATATTGGAATTTCATTTTTCTTTGCCTTTTCAGAAATTTTAAAAGCGGTGGTCCTTGAGGGTTCAACTGCAAAGGCAGTTCCAGTCATTAAAAATGAGCGATATTTAGAAAAGTCAATATCTTTAATGTGCTGCTGAGTTAGTTTTTTGTCTGGAGCATTATCTCTGTAAAAAACAAGAGGAAATTTATCGGGAGGTATTATGCCGCAAACTACTGCTGCACTTTTTGTTCCTTCAATAGTTTTAAGGTGTGTTGTGTCAACTCCTTCTCTCTGAAGAGAGTTTTTTATAAATTCTCCTATGGGATCTGGTCCTATGGCACTTATAATTCCAGTTTTTAGTCCAAGGCGTTGTGCACCTACAGATATATTTACAGGCGGGCCCCCTATCGATGTTATTAGTTCTTTAATGTCATTGAATTCTGATCCTATATTGTTAGAATATAAGTCTATAGAAGCCCTTCCAAATGTTATTAAATCAAAACTCATTTTTCAAGTTATTCATTTCTGCGGTTACTAGAGGTAAACGATTATCTTTTTCCTTCCATGATTCATATATCCATTCATGATTAGAATCAGTAGTATTTAATAGGGACTGGTCTGTTCCTGCTAAAAAATTTAAATAATAACAGTTGTAACCATGCTCAGCTACAACGGGATGATAACCTCTGGGGACCAATACCACATCATTGTTTTGTGCCCTATAAATTTCATCTAAACTTTCATCCGGTTGGTCTTCTTCTTTTGTATAGATTTGCTGTATTGCATAGGCCTCTGGTTTCTGGAATTTATAGAAATATATTTCATCTTGTTGAGGTTCTAATAAATTTCCATCTTCATCTAAAGTTCTTTTATCATGTTTATGTGCAGGGAAGGAACTCCAGTTTCCAGAAGGTGTATATACTTCTCTAGATACAATTCGTGAGCAACCAAAACCAGGAGGGATTAAATCATTAAATTGTCTAGTCGCATTATCCCCACCAAAAATAACCATTGGGGTATTTTCAGGTAAAATAAATTTTGGTTCGAATGATTTTTCTGCTAAACACCATGCATATGCTATATCTAGAGTTTCACTTATGGCTGTTAATGTAAAAACTGTTTCACGAGGCAGATATAAGGTGTGTGCTACCCCACTAAAAACATTTTTTCGCCCATTTTTTGTTTCCCATTTTCCTTTATTACTTTCCACTTTAAAATTTCCTCCAAGGAGAACAATCCCAATTTCATATTCTTTAGTTTTAAAACTCCATTTTTCTCCTTTTTTCATTAGTCGAGCCTCAAAATTCAACCAATTCCAGCAAGCTTTTTCAGAGGTAATTTCTTGGTAAACACCTGTTTTTATTTTTGGCCTTACTAATAGTTTCATCATCAATTTATTTAAAATTTAAGTTTTTTAGTTAGGTAATCATGTCCTTTTTTGGCATATTCAAATGGATTAGCAATTGAAGGATCTTGCTCAGCTTCAACTACTAGCCAGCCACTGTAATTACTTTTGTGTATTATCTCCGCAAGGGGTTTCATTTTTAGATCTCCATCACCTGGGACAGTAAAGACTCCAAGTTTTACAGCTTTTAAAAAACTTAATTTTTCTTCATAAACTTTTTCTTTTATATGATTTCTAACATCTTTAAAATGAATGTGCGCTATACGAGCTATATATTTTTTTAATGCTTCTACAGAATCATTTCCAGCGAATTCAAAATGACCACAGTCATAGTTTAGTTTAACGTAACGTTCATCGGTTTCATTAAGAAGCCTATCTGTTTCTTCAATTGTTTCGACCATAGTTCCCATGTGATGGTGATATGCTAATTGTATTCCATACATTTCAATAGCTAGTTTTCCTAATTCATTTAATCCTGAGGTTAGTTTTTTCCATTGATCTTTACTAGCAGGTTTTCTATTCAATATTGAATTATTATACTGGCCATGAATTGTATTACCGCATTCTGCCCCTCCAACAATGTCAGCCCCAAAAAACTTTAAAAAATCAAGATGTTGTATAAACTTTTTCTTTACCTGATCTAGCCCCTTTATTGTGAATTCATAGCTAAACCATCGATTACAAATTGATAAACCTCTTATTTCAAGATGTTTTTTTAAAAGCTCTAAATCATTTTTTGGATATTTATTACCTACTTCACAACCTTTAAATCCTGCTAGCGCCATTTCACTTATGCATTGTTCAAAAGATATGTCTCCTCCTAGTTCAGGAAGATCATCATTTGTCCAACCAATTGGAGCTATTGCAAGTTTTATCATTCTAGATTTTTGTTTTTTCTTCTCTTTGAATTTTCAACTTATATGAATATAATTCATAGGATCCTAATTTATAAAACATCTGTAAATCTATTAACCCTTATTTTAAAATTTTTTTTA
>JAQWON010000014.1 GCA_029245825.1 Flavobacteriaceae bacterium | reverse complement strand
TTATCATTTTTAATTATAAAATAATCTAAATATTAGATTAAAACTGTTTTTATTTTTAGTTAGAATATTAATTTAGCAGATTAAATTTTTATTTATGCTTTCAGTATCTAATCTTTCGCTTCAATTTGGTAAAAGAATTTTATTTGATCAGGTAAACATTGTTTTCTCTCCAGGAAATTGTTATGGAATTATAGGTGCAAATGGCGCAGGTAAATCAACATTCTTAAACATTTTGTCCGGTAAGCTCAGCGCAAATTCAGGGGCTATTGATTTAGAACCTGGCAAGAGATTATCTTTCTTAGAGCAAGATCATAATTCTTATGATAATTTCAGAGTTATGGAAACCGTGATTAGGGGCAATGATTTATTATTTAACATCAAGCAAGAGATGGAGAAAATATATTCCAAAGAAAATTTCTCTGATGATGATGGACAGCGGCTAGGAGAATTGCAAATTAAATTTGAAGAAATGGATGGATGGAATGCTGAAACTGATGCTGCTACTTTATTATCGAATCTTGGGATAAACGAATCTTTTCACAACACAATCATGTCAAGCATGACAGGTAAACAGAAGGTTAAGGTTCTTTTGGCTCAGTCATTGTTTGGTAATCCAGATGTCCTTATTATGGATGAGCCTACAAATGATCTAGATTACGATTCTATTGTTTGGCTTGAAAATTTTTTAGCTGAATACGAAAATATTGTTATAATTGTTTCTCATGACCGTTATTTTTTAGATAATGTATGCACTCATATTTCTGATATTGATTTTGGAAAGATTACTCATTTTTCAGGGAATTATTCATTTTGGTCGGAGTCAAGTAAATTAGCAGCAAAACAGAAAATTCAACAAAATAAAAAAGCTGAAGAAAAAAAGAAGGAACTTGAAGAATTTATTTCTAGATTTTCTGCTAATGTAGCTAAGTCAAAACAAGCCACTTCTCGTAAAAAAATGATTGATAAACTAAACATCGAGGGTATTAAGCCCTCTAGTAGAAGATATCCAGCGATAATTTTCGAACAGGAAAGAGAAGCGGGTAATCAAATTCTAAACATCGACAATTTATCTTATGTCCAAGATTCAGAGACCCTTTTTACCAATGTTAGTTTCAATTTAATTAGAGGAGATAAAGTAGTTCTTTTTTCAAAAAATTCGAGAGCAACCTCTGCGCTTTATGAAATTCTTTCGGGAAATCTTATACCCAATGCCGGAATTTTTAATTGGGGAGTTACAACTTCTTTTGGTTACTTACCTATGGATAATAGTACTTTTTTTAAAAAGGATTTAGACCTAATTCAGTGGCTTAGGCAGTGGGTTGATGAAAACGAGGAAATTGATGACCTTTATTTAAGAGGTTTTTTAGGAAAAATGTTGTTTAGTGGCGATGAGGCGTTAAAAAAGGCTACTGTTCTTTCTGGAGGTGAAAAAGTAAGATGCATGCTTTCAAAAATAATGATGAATAAATCTAATGTTTTGATGCTTGATGAGCCAACTAACCACCTTGATCTAGAATCAATAACATCATTTAATAATGCCTTAAAAAATTATAAAGGGACAGTTTTGCTTTCAACTAAAGACAGAGAGTTTTCTCAGACAGTTGCTAACCGGATTATTGAAATAGGTCCAAATGGTATGATTGACAAATACCTGACCTTGAATGATTATATGAGTGATGATAATATCAAAAATTTAAGAATTAATATTTACAATGAAGCTAAATAGTTTAAAGTTTTAAACTGATAGGTTAAGAGAATTGATAACTTCTAATGCTTTTTTCGCTTCATTTTTATTTACAAAAACCCTTTGATCATAGAAGTTTATTCCAAAACCTGCTAGTCTTGCAGATTCAGCTTCATTTTTTACTATTGGGAAAATATTTTCATCTGACAGAGCTCCGCAAATAAGTGGAATAACCATTGGGGATCCAGTAAAAACTAGAACAGATTTTTTAGACATGTGACAACTAAAACTTATCAAATTTATTATTCCAAATATTAACATTAAAGTTTTTACCATATGCGAATGCATAGAATATGGCTATAGACATTAATCCTTTTAAGATAAAAAGATGAATGATCCAAAAAGATTTAAAATCCATTGATTGAGAAAATAATCCTTCAGGAACTAATTTTGTCATTAAAAGACTTATAAAAAAAAATGTTAACAGCAATGTGTTTAAATTTTTAAATGGCCATACAAAAACCTTTCTTAAACTAGAAAAATCATTTCCCCATTTATGTATTAGGTAATAATAATTTTTACTTATTTGAACAAACAACAAAGGATCGTCTTTTTTTTCTAATTGAAAGATACTTGACGGCCCCATTATTTTAAAATTATTCAGTCTTGTTTGATGTTCCTTTTGTAAAACATCTATTTTATTCAGAGCAATATTAGGAACTTTTCCTTTGTAAAAGGATGAATCCAAAAATCTCAACCTATAATCAATACAAACTTTCTTTATATCTTGTATATGAAAGATTTTTTTTGGATCTAATTTTTTATAAACAATTTTATTCTCACTAAAAAATCTATGTTTAGATATTTCTTCATTTATTAGATCAGCAAATTTAACAGACTTTTTTTCTTGATTTTTTTTTAATACTTTTTCTATATTAGTTCCGTAGTTTATTGCCATTTATTTTAAGTTAACGAATTTCTGCACCTATTTCATTTGACAGTTTAATTCTTATTTTTTCCATTATTTTATCTACATAATGATCAGTTAATGTTTTATTTTTGTCTTGAAAATAAAAACTTACTCCATAAGATTTTTTATCATCAGGCAGCTTTTTCCCAATATATACGTCAAATAGTTTAACTTCCTTCAAAATATTTTTTTCAGTTGATCGAGCTAATGATTCAATGTCTTTGAAAATTACATTTTGATTTAGTAATAAAGAAAAATCTCTTTTTACAATTGGAAACTTTGGAATATTTTCATGGCACATCTCATCAATTAAATATTTAGAAACTATATCAAGATACAGTTGACCATAAATTAGATTTTGTTTGATAGAGTAGAAATCTAATAAACTTTTGTTTAAGTATCCGAATTCAAAAATTTTTTCATCATTAATTCTGTATTCTAAACCCTCTT
>JAQWON010000127.1 GCA_029245825.1 Flavobacteriaceae bacterium | reverse complement strand
AATGAATCAAAATTTATAAATTGGGTTTGGGGATATTTCTTAACCAATGATTTCAGAAGATGTGAGCCAATAAATCCAGCACCACCAGTTACTAAAATTATTTTTTTCATTACTTATTTCTTCATTCTAATTAAACAATCTTGAAGTGCCAATTCCCATGACCGAGGACTTAAGTTAAATTCCTTTTTAAAATTTTCACAACTAAGAACAGAATATTTAGGCCTTTTTGCTTAAGCTTTACTAGAATCTGTTTCTATAGAATTAATAAAACAATTTAATTTACATAACACTTTTATTTTTTTAGCAAATTCATACCAACTCGTTTGACCTGCATTTGTATAATGCAAAATTTTTGGGTCATTACTTAAAATTCTATTGGAGATTATCTTAAGTACATCCCTTACTAAATCTAAAGTATATGTAGGGCTCCCTATTTGATCTGAAACTACATTAATTTTGTTTTTTTTTTGTGAAAGTGATATGATTTTTTTTACAAAATTTTCCCCAAAAGGACTGAAAAGCCATGAAGTCCTTATAATCCAGGCATTACCTCTGGTCTTTAATATCAATTTTTCCCCTTCAGCTTTTGTTTTACCATAAACACCTAACGGTGCAATTGGAGAATCTTCAACATATGGTTTATTTGAAGTGCCATCAAATATGTAGTCAGTAGAAAAATGAATTAGCTTGAATTTATATTTTATTGATAAATCAGATAAAATCCCAACTGCATTCGTATTTATTTTTTCTGCTTTTTCAGTTTCAACTTCTGACTGATCTACATCTGTGTATGCAGCACAATTGATCACAACATTAACCTTATTTTTTTTAAAAAAATTTCCAAGTTGATTTTCATCGCATATATCTAATTCAAAAAAATCTTTATATATAAAATCAAATTCCGGATATTCTAAAGTGCAATGTTGAAATGATTTTCCTAATTGCCCATTTGACCCAGTTACTAGCGCTTTAATCATAAAGGTTTTTTTTAAAGTCAAAATGATTAACTTGACTAAAAAGAAAAGAATCGTTTTGTTTTTCCAAAATATTGATTTCTTCTAGGGGTACTTTCCAGTCAATACTTAAATCAGGATCATCATAAAAAATAGTTACTTCTGATTCTCTATTATAATAGTTGTCAACCTTATAAGAAACAATGCAGGTTTTAGACGTGCAAATATATCCGTGAGCAAATCCCCTTGGGATAAAAACTTGTTTTTGATTTTTATTACTTAATTCTATTGAAATATATTTGCCAAAGTTTGGAGATCCAACTCTAGCATCAACAATTATATCTATAACTTTTCCAGATATTACAGAAACTAATTTAGATTGAGCAAAAGGAGGTTTTTGATAATGCAGTCCTCTTAAAACTCCAAAAGAGGATTTTACTAGGTTGTCTTGACAAAACCTTAAAGGATAACCAGCAGTATTTTCTATAAAATCTAAACGAAAACTTTCCATAAACCAGCCTCTTTTATCAATAAAAGTTTTAGGTTTGATTATAAAAATTTCTGGAAAAATTGTTAGCTCAATATTCATTTCGTCTTATATCTATTTAATAAATATTGACCATATTCCGTATGAGATAAAGCATTAGCACTTAAAATAAGTTTTTTATGGCTTATCCAGCCTTTTTTAAAAGCAATCTCTTCAAGACATGCTATTTTAATTCCTTGCCTTTTTTCAAGTGTATGAACAAATTGCCCTGCTTCTATTAAAGATTCATGAGTACCTGTATCAAGCCATGCAAAACCTCTTTCTAAAATTTTTGCTTTTAAAATTCCTTGTTCTAAAAAAATTTGATTTATAGATGAGATTTCTAGTTCGCCCCTTGGGCTAGGAGTGATACTTTTAGCTATTTCAATTACTTCATTTGGATAAAAATACAATCCAACTAGAGCTTTGTCACTTTTAGGCTTTTTAGGTTTTTCCTTAATAGAGATGACTTTGCCTTCATTATTAAACTCAATAACACCATATCTCTTGGGATCTTTAACCTTATATCCAAAAACTGTTGCTTCATCATATGCTTCAATTGCTTGCTGCATAAGGATTTCTAGCCCTTTTCCATAAAAAATATTATCTCCTAAAATCATGCAAACTCCATCTTTTCCGATGAAATTTTCTCCAATAATAAATGCTTCAGCAAGTCCATTAGGTTCCTTTTGTTCTGCATATTTTAGATCTACTCCAAAAAATGATCCATCACCCAAAAGTCTTTTATAAGCTGGTAGGTCCATAGGTGTGCTTATCAATAAAATTTGATTAATCCCAGCAGTCATCAAAACTGAAATTGGATAATAAACCATTGGTTTGTCATAAACTGGAAGCAGTTGTTTAGAAACGCCCCTAGTCACAGGATTTAATCTACTTCCAAACCCACCTGCGAGAACAATTCCCTTCATCTAATAAAACTTTTATATTATAAAGATAATTGAATTAAAAAAACTCCCTAATCTTTCCAGCTTTATGGAAAATATAAAACAATTTATTAACGTCCATTTTATTTTCTTTAAAGGCCTCAAATTCCTCTTTTAAAATTTTTATTTTACTTATAATCCCTTCATTACTTAAACCCCCTGAAAGCATTCTTATAATTGGCTTATCTATAAATTTTGAACGAATCCGTTTTCTTTCCAAAAACCTAAGCATTAATTCAAAGTCTCCAGCTATTATGTATTTAGTCTTATAACCTCCAAATTTGTCATAAATTTCTTTCCTACAATAAAAAGTAGGATGTGCAGGCATCCAAGCTTTTTTAAAAGCTCCTTTTTTAAAAGTTTTTGATTTCCACCTTCTAACTACTTCTCCTTTATAATTTATATAAAGTAAATTCCCAAAAACACAATCTATATTGTCATTAAAATTCTGAACTATAAGGTCTAAAGATTTAGTATTATAATAGACATCATCAGAATTTAAAAACCCTATTATATCACCTTCCGAACATGCAATTCCTTTATTGAATGCATCATAAACACCATTGTCTTTTTCAGATATTATTTTTTTTACGTGTGAGAATGAAGAACAAATTTCAAGTGTATTATCAGTTGATTTACCATCAATAATAATATGTTCAAAATTTTTAAATTTTTGATTCTTAACTGATTCAAGTGTTTTATAAATAGTTTTTGAAGAATTGTAGCAAACTGTAATTATTGAAACTTTTAGCACTTAAAAAAAGATTTGATGTTTTTAATAATGAAATCTTGTTCTTGTTCTTTTAAAACATATGATGAAGGCAATGATAAACTATTAAAATAAACATCTTCTGAAACTTTAAAATGATCTGGATTGATACTTAAGAGTTCTTTTTGATAACAAGGCTGCAGATGAAGGGGATAGAAAAATCTTCTGGTTTGTATCCCTTTATTCTTCAAAAAATCTATAATTCCATCTACTTTTTTGCTATAGAATGAACTAAACCAATATACTGGTTTTTCCTGATCTTTTATTTTATAAAATTTCAATTCATCAATCATTTTAAGAGAATCAAAATATTTGTTAAAAATCACTTGCTTTTTATTAATTATTTTGTCCAGTTTCTTCATTTGAGAAACACCTATTGCCGCTTGAAGGTCAGTAAAAGAAAAATTAAACCCTATATGATTGTGCATAAAAGTTCCTTTTTGATCTCTTCCATGATTTTTTAATCTGTAACATCTTTTTGCAAATTCTTCATTGTTGGTAAGAATCATTCCTCCCTCGCCTGTTGTAATAGTTTTGTTCCCATAATAGGACAAAACACCTATGTCACCAATCGGGCCTACATGCTGTCCTTTATATTTTACACCTACTCCTTGAGCAGCATCCTCTATTATTTTAAGGTTATATTTAGATGCAATTTTTTTTTATTCATTCATTTCTGCACTAAATCCATAAAGATGAACAGGCATTATTGCTTTTGTATTCTTATTTATTAGAGCTGATATTTTACTTTCATCAATTGTTAGTGTTTCTTTCTTTATATCACAAAAAACTGGCTTTGCACCAGCTAAAATTACAGCATTTGACGAAGCTATAAATGTGAGGTTAGGTACAATTACTTCATCTCCAATCCCAATATCTATTGATTTTAAAGCACAATATAATCCAACGGTTCCATTAGCAACAGATATGGCGTATTTTGAATTAGTTAACTTTTTGGTCATATTTTCAAAAAGTTTAGTCATTTTATTTTCAGTTATATAAGTAGATTCTATAACCTTTTTCAATTCCTCTAATTCAGAATTGTCTATCCATGGTTGAATTTGAATAATCATATATCGCTTGATATTAAGTTAGCAAGGGTTTCGATTTCTTCTTTTGTTAGTTCGGGGTTGTTTGGAATATAAAATCCTTTATCATGAATAATATTGGCATTCTTCATTTTATATTTTTTATCATTTGTCTTTTTAAAGAAAGGTTGCTGGGTAATATCGCCACCAACTATAGGTCTTATCTCCACTTTGTTTTTTAAAAAAGCATCCCTATATTTAATAAATGCTGATTTAGATTCAAATATCATAGGGAACGCAAAATTTGAAATTGTACTAAGATGTTTGACGTCTAATGTAATGAGGTTTTTATTCTGACAAGAAGCTTGATGAAATAATTTAAAAGTTCTTTCTCTTAAATCTACAATCTCACTTAAATATAGCAATTGATGATTCCCTATAAAACCTGAAATCTCATTTGGCCTAAAATTAAACCCTAATTCATAAAATGAATAATCATCATAAAATGAATCTATCTTATTTTTTTTGGCTAACACATTTCTTTCTTCATTTGAAATATTTCTAGACCATCCGTGAGCTCTAGTTATTTTCAACATCCTTGACAATTCTTCGTCATTCGTAGATACTGCTCCTCCTTCAATTGTTGACAGGTGATGTCCCACAAAAAAAGATGAAGTGCTCGCAAGACCAAAGTTACCCAATTTTTCATTTCTTAACTCAGATCCTAAAGATTCACAATTATCTTCTAGTAACATAACATTTCTTTCATCACAAAATTGTTTTATTTTATCCAAATCTGCGCAAAACCCAAGTAAATTTGTGATAAAAAAAACTTTGAAAGGATTCTCATTGAAACTAGAAATTAAATTTTCAGATGTGACATTTAAGTTAGTAATACTGACATCAATGGGGACAGGTTTTAAACCTAACTGAATAATTGGCATAACATTTGTTGACCAGGTCAACGATGAAAAAGCAACTGTATCTCCCTTTTTTATTTTCCCTAAGTTCAAAAGTGATTGTAAGAGCAATAAGTTTGCAGATGATCCACTATTTACAAAACAAGTAAATCTTCTACCTTGAAATTTCGAAAAATTGTCTTCAAATTTAAAACACTCGCTCCCCATACTTAGCTTAGAAGCGGAGGTAATAAATTCGATTAATTCAGCTTTTACCTTTTGCTCTTTATAAAAAGTACTTTTGATTAATCTTATCATAAAATTTTGTTTATTTTTTTATTAAATCTACTTACAGAAAAATATTTTAATCTTTTCTTTCCTTTTAATTTTAGCTTTTCTCTCAGATCTCGGTCAACGTAAAGTTTATGCATACATTTATAAATGTCTTCAATAGATTCTGGATTAAACAAAAGACCACAGTCCGAAACCTGATCTTTAATTGCCAATATTCCTGATGCGCAAACAGGTGATTGATATTGAAAGGCCTCAAAAACTGGAATACTTATACTCTCATGAAGAGTAGGTGCAATAGTAAAAACTGAATTTTTAAAAAAGTACGGCATAAATTTCTGAGGGATTCTATGAAAGAAAATAATCTTATCTCTCAATTTCAATTTAGTTATTAGATCTAATATAGAATTATATTCTCTATTCTTGTTTCCAGTTAGTATCATCTTAACTAGTTTAAAATCTTTTGAAAATTCTGAAAAAGCCTTTAAAACTCTTTCATGATTTTTGTGCTTCCAAAATTGAGCAGGGAAAAAAATATATTCAAAATTCTGATTAATATAATTCTTAAATTCTCTTTCAGTATTTAAAGTTAAATTCCATTTATCAAAATATGGAGGTGATTCTATTACGTGAATTTTATCCTTATTAAAATTTAAATATCTAGCTATGTCTTCTTTAACATAACTTGATTCAGTAATTATATTTGATACAATTTTTTTAATCCTTTGATACATAAATTTTCTCCAAAACAAGGTTGTTTTATTAAAATTTTCTGGGAAATATATTTCTTGTAAGTCATGAATTGTTATATTTATTTGACTCTTAGATAAAAACAATAGTGGTGAATATGCAGGAGCAAAAAGTAAATCAATCTTCTTAAATAAAAGTTTTGGAAAAATTGACATGGCTCCAAAAAATATTGAAAAAATTAATTTCAATGAATAATTTTTAATTAAAACAACTTTTACGTTTTTTATAGTTAAATCATTTTTATTAGTAAAAACTGTTAATTCTTTAACATTTTTGTTTTTCAATAGAGAGTCTATAAAAGATAAGGAATATTGATATACACCACCCATTTTTTGATTACTTAAAAATAAAATTCCAACTTTCATTTCAAAGAAACTAAATAACTAGTAATAATTTTGTTTTGCCCTTTGGGAGTATATTTCTCTGAAACCGATTTAATACATTTATCTGTAAATCCTTCTTTATTTTTTAATAGAATCCCTCTTTCTATTGCATCAATTAAAGACTCTAAATCATTTCTTGTAAACAAAACACTATTTTTTTTGTTTAATATTTCAGCTTCTGGCATTTGATAATTAATGTCATTGTGAGTGCACACTGGTGTCCCATAAGTCAAACTGTGAATACTGGCTAAGCCTATGTTCCCAGGAGAAACAAATAACTTCGCATTTCTTATATAATCACATAATTTTTTTTCATTATAAATTTCACCAGCAAAATAAACAATTTTAGAGGTTATCAAATTATTATATTTCTTCATCAAATTATTTTTTTCAGGTCCTTCTCCCACAACAATTAAGTTTATCTCAACCTTATTTTTATAAAAATGATTCATTGCATCAAACAAAAGAGATAAATTTTTAGTCTTAGTTAATCTACCAGAAAAAATTACATAATTAGATGATTTTAAAACATTAAACAAATTAAACTTTTTATTATGACTATCTCTATAGATATCAGTTAATTTATCATGATCAAGAGAGTTATATATGACATGTATTCGGTTTTTATTAATCCCTTTTCTGATCATCAGATTTTTAGCATGTTCTCCATATAGAAAATGATGCCCTGCAAGCCTTAAAAAGGTCATCCTGAAAAAACTTTTTATAAAATTTTCATTCCCATAAAGCCCATGTCCCCAAAAAATCACATCTTTACGCCTAATTCTTGCAATTATTGCCGAAATCCAAGTAGAAAAAATATTCATCTCTCCTAAAAAAATAAAAACTTTAGATCTAGACCTAATCACTTTTGTTATTACCCCTACTTGCCATATTACTTTTCCAAAAAGAGATATATTTTTAATATGTCCCAACTTATTGAGTTGGGAAGGCTGAAGTTTATTTAATGATGTCTGTTGAATTCCATTTATCTCCTTATTCGAATAGTATATTTTAAAATTTATTTTTTTGTTTCCCAAAAACATTCTCCAAATACCATATCGATAATGAGAAAAAACATTAGTGAAATAGATTACCTCCATCAAAAACGAAAGTTTTTTTTCTCCAAATCTGAGTAAGTTTTTTTTATTCCATCTTTAAGATTAATCCCATGTTTCCAACCAAGAGAATTTAATCTTGAAGAATTCAAAAGCTTTCTTGGTGTTCCGTCAGGCTTACTATCATCCCAAACTATTGGTCCTTTGTGGCCAACAATTTTCTGAACCATAAGAGAAAGGTTTTTAATCGATATTTCTTCACCAGAGCCAACGTTATAAATATTGTTATACGTCTTAGATTTTAACAAAAAGAAAATTGCGCTAGCTAGGTCATCCACATGCAAAAATTCCCTTAAAGGCTCACCCGACCCCCAAAGAACAACAGGTAAGTCCCTTTTAACTTTGGCTTCATGAAACTTTCTTATTAATGCAGGTAAAACATGTGATTTTTCCAAATCATAATTGTCATTTGGACCATACATGTTTGTCGGCATAAGCGAAACATAATCCTTTTTGTATACTCTTCTTATTGATTCAATTAACTTAACACCAGAAATTTTGGCAATGGCATACCATTGATTGGATTCCTCCAATTGTCCTTCCAATAAATATTCTTCTTTGATTGGTTGATTTGCCATTCTTGGATATATGCATGAGCTCCCTAAAAAAATAAATTTTTCAACATCATTTTCAAGTGCGGATTTTATAAGATTATTTTGAATTAACATATTGCTCATTAGAAAATCATATGGATATTCATTGTTGGCCCATATTCCCCCAACTTTAGCTGCAGCTGCAATTACTGCTTTAGGGGGGTCGTTTTTAAAAAAATCTGCTACATCATCTTGTTTGGTAAGATCTAATTCTTTTTTAGTTTTATATATAAGTTGATTATATCCTTTGCTCTTAAGCAATCTTAAACATGCTGAGCCAACCATTCCTTGATGGCCTGCGATATATATTTTTGAATTTTGCTTCAAATTAAAGCTCGTTTTGATAATTTGATGTGTTGAATCCTTTTTCATTTAGATGTTTCTCTTTTGACATTAATTTCAAATCTGAATCCATCATTTCATCAACTAAATTTTTAAGATTATATTTTGGTTTCCATCCTAATTTTGAATTTGCCTTAGATGAGTCTCCAACCAATAAATCAACTTCAGTTGGTCTAAAATACTTTTCATCAACTGATACAACTTCCTTGCCAATAGGTAATTGATGCTTGGGGTTAGAACAAAGAGTCACATATCCCTTTTCATTTAATCCGGCACCCTCAAATTTCAGTGTAATCCCAACAAAATCAAAACTCATCTTTACAAAATCTCTTACTGAAGTTGTTTTCCCTGTCGCAATTACCCAGTCTTCAGGATCTTTGGCTTGCAAAATCATCCACATTACTCTAACATAATCTTTTGCGTGTCCCCAATCTCTTTTAGCATCAAGATTACCCAGATACAATTTATCCTGCATCCCAAGAACAATTCGAGATGTAGCTCTGGTTATTTTTCTGGTGACAAAAGTTTCTCCTCGAACAGGTGATTCATGATTAAACAATATTCCATTACATGCAAAAATATTATATGCCTCCCTATAATTTACAGTTATCCAATAAGCATAAATTTTTGCGACAGCATATGGGCTTCTTGGATAAAAAGGAGTTGTTTCTGATTGAGGAGTTTGTTGAACTTTACCATATAATTCAGATGTAGAGGCTTGATAAATTTTAATTTTATTTTCAAGTTTTAAAAACCGTATTGCCTCAAGAAGTCTCAATGTGCCTAATCCATCAGCGTTAGCAGTATATTCTGGTATCTCAAATGAAACTGCAACATGACTCATTGCTGCAAGATTATATATTTCGTGAGGGTTGATTTCTTTTATTAAACGAATTAAGTTTGTTGAGTCAGTCATATCTCCATAATGAAGTATAAATTTTCTGCTTTTAGAATGAGGATCCTGATATAGATGATCTATTCTATCTGTGTTAAAAAGAGAAGCTCGTCTTTTAAGCCCATGAACAATATATCCCTTGCTTAACAAAAATTCTGCTAAGTAAGACCCGTCCTGACCTGTTATTCCAGTAATTAAAGCAATTTTATCCATATTTTACTTTATATAGTTTGTATATTCTCGGAAACAAAATCAATATAATGTAGCCAATTGTAAATTTTATTGATTTAAATATTCCAAAATGTATTAAATTAAAATAAAAATACTCTCTAAAAGGTAAGTTTTTAATAGAATTTATTCTATTAAACCTTGTTAAAATATTTTCTCCTTTCTCCAAAATCTTTTTTTCATTTGGTTCACACTCACCAATAAAATCAGATGTTATATATACCCCAACCTCTTTCTTCAGACATCTCAATCCAAAATCTATATCTGCCAAAGAATGACTATAATACTTATTTAAAAAACCAGTTTTTGAAATTACCTTTTTCGGAATTAACACAAAATTACCATTAATATACTTGACCTCTTGAATTTCTCCATTTGGTTTTAAAGGATCGTCTTTAATACTATTTAATCTACCTCCATAGGTTATTTGTTTTAATTTTTTTGTTACACCAACTAAAATAGATTCTTCTTTACATTTTTTATAATCATCAAAAATTATAGCTAATGCATTT
>JAQWON010000098.1 GCA_029245825.1 Flavobacteriaceae bacterium | reverse complement strand
ATCACTTTTAAACCTGGACAATTTGCAAACCAACTTTCAAAAGCTTGAGAATGAGTAGCTCCAAGTTGCCCAGCAGAGCCAGTAGGTCCTCTAAAAACTATTGGACATGGAAATTGACCTCCTGACATTATTCTTATTTTAGAAGCATTATTAATTATTTGATCGATTCCAACCAATGCAAAATTAAATGTCATAAATTCTATGATAGGTCTATTCCCTGTCATTGTGGAGCCAACACCTATCCCTGAAAAACCTAATTCTGAAATGGGAGTATCAATAACACGCTTATCTCCAAATTCATCTAACATTCCCTTTGAAGCCTTGTAAGCGCCATTGTATTCAGCAACTTCTTCTCCCATAAGATATACTGACTCATCAAGCCTCATTTCTTCTGACATTGCTTCAGCTATAGCCTCTCTAAACTGTACTGTTTTCATTGATTCAAATATTGCACAAATTTACATCAAATCGAATTTACGAAGCTTTTAATTATAAACTTTTTTGAATTAAACAATTATTTAATATTTAGAATATTTAATTAAGATGTTTTTTTTAATTTGCTAAAGAAATTATATGAAACTAATTCAGTTAGAAATAAAGGCACTTTCATACACTGAAACTCAAACAGGAGCCTATGCTATGATCCTAAATGAAGTAGGAGGAGATCGAAAGCTTCCAATAATTATTGGAGGTTTTGAAGCTCAATCAATTGCTATTGCTCTTGATGGTGAAATTAAGGCAAAAAGACCTCTAACTCATGATTTATTCAAAAGTTTTTCTTCAGAATTTAAAATCTCATTAAAACAAATAATTATAAATAAATTAGAAGATGGTGTTTTTCATTCAAATCTATTTTTTAACTATAATGATTCTGAAAAAATTGTCGATGCTAGAACTTCTGATGCTGTTGCATTAGCAATTAGATTTGATGCCCCTATATACACTTACGAATCAATTATGAAAATTGCTGGATTTAACTCTGCAGAATCTAAAAAAAACAAAAATGTCTCAGATAAAGATTGGTCAGAAAATTTCATCAATAAAAAACAATTATCACATGAGGATCTAAAGAATCTTTCTCCTTCAAAACTAAAATCTTTACTAAAAAGATTTGTTAAGTCAGAAAATTATGAAATAGCTGCAATTATAAGGGATGAAATTCTAAAAAGAGAATTAAAATAATTTAATGTTAATCTTTTTTTTAAAACTTTTTAATCTGTTTTAGATCATTTTATAACTGTTCTATATTTTTGAATACTAATTAAACTCTAGATGCAACAATACTTAGATCTTTTAAAACATATAAAAGAAAGTGGGACTTCTAAAAATGATAGAACAGGTATAGGAACAAAAAGCGTTTTTGGTTATCAAATGCGGTTTAATCTTAATGATGGTTTTCCAATATTAACAACAAAAAAAATTCATTTTAAATCAGTTGTATACGAACTTCTTTGGTTTTTAAAAGGCGATACCAACATAAAATATTTGACTGACAACGGGATTAGAATTTGGAATGAATGGGCAGATAAAAAAGGAGATTTAGGCCCTGTTTATGGCAAACAATGGAGAAATTGGAATAATGAAGGTATTGATCAGATCAAATTAGCAATAGATACTTTGAAAAAAAATCCGGATAGTAGAAGAGTACTTATTTCAGCCTGGAATCCATCAGTGCTTCCAGATAGTAAATTGTCATTTTCAGAAAATGTAGCAAACAATAAAGCTGCATTACCTCCCTGTCATGCTTTTTTTCAATTTTACGTTTCAAATGATCAGCTCTCATGCCAACTCTACCAAAGAAGTGCCGATGTTTTTTTAGGTGTACCTTTTAATATTGCCTCATATGCACTTTTAACAATGATGACAGCTAATGTATGCAACTTCAAATTAGGTGAGTTCATTCATACTTTTGGAGATGTTCATATATATTTAAATCATATGGATCAAATAAATGAGCAGCTCACTAGAAAACCTAAACCTTTACCGAAAATCAAAATTAATCCCGCAGTTAAAAATATTTTTAATTTTAAATACACTGATTTTGAACTAATTGGATATGATCCACACCCATTGATCAAAGGTAAAGTTGCAGTATAATTAGTTGTTTTTTTCTTTTAGGATAGAGATCAAATTTTCCACGTCACTTTGATTATTGTAAAAGTGAATGGAAAACCTTATGAATTCTCCTCTCAATGAAAAAGAAACTTTATTTTTTATTAGAAGTTTATAGATCTTTTTATCATATGGAATACTAAGTATTGAACTATCTGATCTTTTTTTATTCAAAAAAGGATTTAACCCCATCTCAATTAGTTCCTCTTTTAAATTAACAATAAGTCTTTTGTTCTCTTTAACTAGGGATTTAAAATCAATTTCATCTAATTTCTTAATGGAAAAAAGAAGAGAATATGCTGACAAAATATCAAAATGTCCAACGTAAACTTTATCATAAATAATTTCTGTGCTAGACTTGGTCCTTTCTATAAAATTTTCTGAAAAGGCTAAAAAACCATTTCCAAAACCAGCTAAGACCCATTTATATCCAGTTGAAATAATTACATCAAAAGGAGAGTCTGAAAAATTAAAAAAATCTGTCCCGAAATACTGTGAGGCATCACCTATAATAATTATATCCGGGAATTTATTCTTTAACTCATTCAAAAATTGAAAATCAATTTTATATCCAGTTATATATTGAACAAGACTTAAAATAATAACTTCAATTTTATTATTCTTAATACTGTCATAAATTAATTCTTCAATTTTATTAGAAAGATTTAATTTATGAACTAAAAAATTTCTCTCCTCTAAAGCGCTTATAATTGAGGGATACTCCCCCTCTATTATTAAAACCTTTGCTTCATCCCATATTCTATCCAAAACTATTCTAATTCCAATAGAAAAATTAGGAACAAAAAAAGTATTATTTTTCTTAGAACTAATAAAATCAGATATTGATTTTTGAATTAAATCTATTTTATTATAAGCATCAATTTTAAATTGATCTCCTGTATTTAAATATTTTAATTCAACTTTATTTCTATAATTAAGTAATGATTTTGACATAAGTCCAACATATGCGGTATTGAAATAAAGACTTGAATTTAGAAACGGAAAATCCTCTCGAAACATTATAACTTTATAATAAAGTGTAAATTTGTTTCATCAAAATTACTCCATTTATGTTAATATCATATTGGATTTATTTTATACTCAAAAAATAATTTTTTTATAAGTATGATTACTATAATAGTAGCTGTTTCAGAAAATAATGCTTTGGGTAAAAACAATAGATTAATTTGGCATCTACCAGAAGATTTAAAAAGATTTAAAAGACTAACTAATAATCACTGTATTATTATGGGTAGAAAAACCTTTGAGTCCCTGCCAAAAATGCATCCATTACCGAACAGACATAATATTGTAATTACGCGAAACAAGGATTTCAAAATAGATGGCGTAACAACATGTCATTCAATTGAAGAGGCCCTAAAAGTTTCAAGTAATGATAGTCAACCTTTCATAATTGGAGGTGGGGAAATATATAAACAAGCAATGAAATATACTGATAAAATTGAACTGACTAAGATTTATAAAACTTTTGAAGCTGATACCTTCTTTCCTAAAATAGATGATAATAAATGGAAATTAGTTGAAGAGAAATTTCACGAGAAAAATAATGTGAATGATTTTAATTTTTCATATTTAACATATCTAAAAAAAAATAAATGAAAGCGTTTGTATTCCCTGGGCAAGGTTCCCAATTTCCAGGAATGGGAAAAGATCTTTATGACAGGTTTGAATTAGCGAAAAAACTTTTCCTTACCGCTGATAAAATATTGGGTTTTGATATTTCTGAAATTATCTTTAATGGAAGTAAGGATGATCTTAAAGAAACAAAAATAACACAGCCAGCAATTTATATTCATTCAGTTGTTTTGTCGAAAATAATGGGTAAGAAATTTAAGCCTGAATTTGTTGCAGGTCATTCCCTTGGTGAATTATCAGCATTGACTGCTATTGGAACAATTAGTTATGAAGATGGTTTAAAACTGGTTTCAAAAAGAGCTTTTGCAATGCAAAACGCATGTGAAAATATGCTAGGAACAATGGCTGCTATTCTAGGTCTTGAGGATAAAATAGTAGAGCAAGTTTGTGAACAAATTAATGGCAAAGTTGTAACGGCTAATTATAATTGTCCAGGTCAAATTGTTATTTCAGGTGAAATAAAAGCTGTTGAAATTGCATGTGAAAAATTAAAACTATTGAATGCTAAAAGAGCACTAATGCTTCCAGTTGGTGGTGCTTTTCATTCTCCTCTAATGGAATCTGCAAAAAATGAATTTAAAAACGAAATTGAATTAATTAAATTTAATGACCCTATTTGCCCTATTTATCAAAACTTTACTGCGGGTCCTGTTTTTAATCCGTCTGATATAAAGAAAAACCTAATCGAGCAAATTACATCTCCAGTTAAATGGACCCAAACAATAAAAAACATGTCCCTTGATGGTGCAAATGAATTCATTGAACTTGGACCAGGAAAAGTTCTTCAAGGATTAATTAGGAAGATTCTACCAGATAAAGAATCTTACTCTTTTGAAATTTAAGTTATTTAACAGATTTGTAAACTACTCCATTTTTCATAACAAAAACGATATTTTGCAATGTTGAAATATCATCTAATGGATTATAATCAGTAGCAATTATATCAGCATAATAACCCGAAGCTATTTGCCCTAATAAATCTTCTTTTTGCAGTACCTTAGCATTTGTAATTGTAGCAGATTGAATACATTCTTTCGAAGGCATTCCTGCTTCAACCATATAAATAAATTCTTTGGCATTTAATCCATGTGGAAAAACACCTGCATCTGTTCCAAAGGAAATTGGCACTCCTCTTTTGTATGCTTTACCAAAAGTACTTTGAATTTTGGGGCCAATCGCAAGTGCCTTGGGAACAATTATATCGGGATAGTAACCTGGTATTTTTGCTTTTTCCTCAACTTGCTTACCAGCAGTTATAGTAGGGACTAGAAACGAATTCTTTTTCTTCATTAGATCCATTGTCCTTTCACTCATTAATGTGCCGTGTTCAATTGTTTTAACACCAGCTAATACAGCTCGATACATTCCCTCATCTCCATGGGCATGAGCAGCAACATGCATTCCATAATCACGAGCAGTTTCAACAACAGCCTTAATTTCTTCAAACGTAAACTGAGGATTTTGTCCACTTTTTGCAACACTTAAAACACCTCCAGTAGCAGTAATTTTTATACAATCTGCTCCATTTTTATACCGTTGCCTAACAGCTTTTTTAGCATCATCAGCAGAATTGACAACTCCCTCTTTTGGTCCAGGATTTCCCATCAACTTTCGGTTAGATCCATTTGTCGGGTCAGCATGACCACCAGTGGTTCCTAGAGATTTTTCTGAAGTATAAATTCTGGGGCCAATAATATCTCCAGAGTTGATAGCATTTCTGAGTGAAACATTAACTCCAGTACCCCCTAAATCACGAACTGTTGTAAAGCCAGCAAGTAAAGTACGTTCGGCATATTTTACAGAACCATACGCTCTATCAGCTTCATTTTCAGTATATTTTTTTAAATATCTCTTCGGATCAGTTTCTCCTTCCAAATGAACATGCATGTCTATAAGTCCTGGAAGAACATATTTTGATTTTAGATCAATAATCTTGTCAGTTGATTTATCTGAAGATATAAAGCCTTTTTTAATATCTAAAATTTTTTCATTTTCAACAATGATAGTAGATTCATTTATTAAAACTCCTTTCTTAGAATCAAAAATTTTGCCACACTGAATATATGTTTGTTGAGCATATGTAAAAAGACTTAAAAAAATAAATACTGTAGATATTCTCATTTTATTTGTTTTTAAAAAATGATTTTATTGAACCACTAATATAATCAATTTGATTTTCCTCTAACTCACTGTGCATTGGTAAAGAAATTACTTCATTAACCATTTTGTTTGTAACCTTGAAATTATCCTCAATATAATCATCATTCCTATAGGCCTTTTGTCTATGAAGCGGAACAGGATAATAAATACCATATGGAATATTATCATTGCTAAGATGCTCTGCTAATTTATCTCTATTAGTATTGAAAACTCTAATAGTGTATTGATGATATACGTGTGAAGATCTAGATATGTTGTGAAATGGAGTTATAATATTTTCATGATTTTTTAGAGCATTATTATATTGGTTTGCAGCATTTTTCCTTTTTCGATTGTAGGAATCAAGATACTTTAATTTAACCTTTAAAATTGCAGCTTGTAATGAATCTAACCTTGAATTCACACCCAGCAAATCATGATAATATCTTTTGTACATTCCATGATTACTTATGGCTCTAATTCTATCAGCAATCTCATTGTTGTCAGTGAAAATTGCACCACCGTCTCCGTAAGCTCCAAGATTTTTTGAGGGGAAGAAAGAAGTTGTGCCAATATCGCCTATCGTACCAGCTTTCTTATTTTTTCCATTTAAAAAAGTATAATTAGACCCCATAGATTGAGCATTATCCTCAATAATGAATAGTTTATTCTCTTTAGCAATTTTAAGAATTTCATCCATATCCGAAATCTGGCCAAAGAGATGAACAGGAATGATAGCTTTAGTTTTTTTAGTTATTGCTTCTTTAACTTTAGTTGGGTCAATATTAAATGTCTTTGAATCAATATCAACTAGAATAGGTTTTAGTCCAAGAAGTAATATAACTTCTATAGTTGCTGCAAAAGTAAAATCTGTTGTTATTATTTCGTCCCCAGGATTAAGCTCTAAACTCATCAAAGCTATTTGAAGAGCATCTGTTCCGCTTCCACAAGTTATTGCATGATTTACGCCTAAATATTCTTCTAAGTCTCTTTCAAGATCACTAACATCAGGGCCTTTAATAAACTTAGTTGAATGCAAAACTTCATTTAAAGATTTTTTAATCTCCTGTTCAATTTCTTTATACTGACCCTTAAGGTCAACCATTTCAATTTTTTTCATGTCAGCAAAATTAAAAAAAGCATCTGCCTTTCAGTAATAAAAAACTATTTTTGAGAAAAATAGTTTTGCATTTCATATACAATCAGTTAATAGGTCTAACAAATTTAATTCTCCCTCTTTTAGGAATATTTTCAAAAAAAATAAACGCTTTTGTTGAAGGAAGAAAATCTACAATAGAAAAAATCAAGGAAACCTTTAATGATAAGGATAAAATTATATGGATCCATTCTTCATCCCTTGGTGAATTTGAACAGGGAAGCCCAATTATTTATGAAATAAAAAAAACGTTAAAAGAATATAAAATTTTAGTTACATTTTTTTCACCATCAGGATATAATGCAAAAAAAAATTCTAAAGAAGTTGATTTAATTACTTATCT
>JAQWON010000081.1 GCA_029245825.1 Flavobacteriaceae bacterium | reverse complement strand
ATTAATTCCCGTTTTCAGCTCTCTAAGTATTGAATCTCTTGTTATTTTAGAAAGAATATTTTGGTGGTCTCATATCACAGGGATTTTTATTTTTCTCAATTATTTATATTATTCCAAACACTTACATATAATTTTAGCATTTCCCAATACTTACTTTTCTAATTTGAAACCAATAGGATATTTTAAAAACAACGAATTAGTAACTAAAGAAGTTAAACTAATGTTAGATCCTAATCCAAATCAATATGAATCAGACTCATCAAATAAAGTTCCAGATAAATTTGGTGCATCTGATGCTAATGATTTAACATGGGTTCAATTATTAAACGCTTACACTTGTACTGAATGTGGGAGGTGTACTGCGGAATGTCCAGCAAACCAAACCGGGAAAAAGCTCTCGCCAAGAAAAATAATGATGGACACCAGGGATCGAATTGAAGAAATAGGTAAAAATATTGATAGTGGAGGGGGGATTAATGAAGATGGAAAACAATTAATAGGTGACTATGTCTCACATGAAGAAATATGGGCTTGTACATCTTGTAATGCTTGTGTAGAAGCTTGTCCTATTGACATTGATCCTTTATCTATCATCATGGATCTTCGACAATATTTGGTAATGGAGAACTCAGCTGCGCCAAATGATTTGAATAATATGATAAGTAATATTGAAAATAATGGTGCCCCCTGGCCTTTTAGTAATCAAGACAGAGTCCTTTGGGCAAAAGAAAATTAATTTAAATTTGTAAAAAATGCAAAAAGAAGAAGTAGAAAAATATTTGAATAAAAAAGTTGAAGAAGGTGAAGTTGTAAGTCCTGTTCTTCCTGAAGGCACAACAAATTACTTGATCGACATAGACGGAACAATTTGTGACGATATACCTAATGAAGAACCTAAAAGAATGGCAACGGCGAATGTTTATCCTGACGCACTTGAAACACTAAATAAGTGGCATGATGAGGGTCATATTATATGTTTTTTTACTGCAAGGCTAGAATCACATCGAGAAATAACAGAAAAGTGGTTAAAAGATAGTGGGTTTAAGTATCACAGTTTACTAATGGGCAAGCCTAGAGGTGGTAACTATCACTGGATTGATAATCATTTGGTAAAAGCCACTCGATATAATGGTAAGTTTACTGACCTTATTGAAAAGGAAGTTAAAATTCAGGTCTTCGACGATGGAGAAAAATAAATCTTAATTGATGGAAATACCCATCTTATCCGAACTTAAATTAAATGGCAAAGAGCCTGAAGTTGTTTTCTGGGTTGGTTGTGCAGGTAGTTTTGATGACAGAGCTAAAAAAGTAACTAAATCATTCATCAAAATTCTCAATAATGCAAGTGTTTCTTATGCAATTTTGGGTAATGAAGAAAGTTGCACAGGAGATCCTGCTAAAAGATCAGGTAATGAATTTATTTTTCAAATGCAGGCAATAAATAATATTGAGATTTTAAATAGTTATAATGTAAAAAAAATTGTTACAACATGCCCTCATTGTTTTAATACTCTTAAAAATGAATATCCAAATTTAGGAGGTTCATATCAAGTAATTCACCATACAGAATTCATAAACACCCTCTTAAGTGAGAAAAGAATAAAGATTAATGGTGGAAGTTTTAAAGGAAAAAAAATTACATATCATGATTCTTGCTATTTAGGAAGAGCGAACAAAATTTATGAAGCACCAAGAGATTTAATAAAAGAGTTGGATCTTGATTTAGTTGAAATGAAAAATTCAAGATCAAATGGATTATGCTGTGGTGCAGGAGGTGCACAAATGTTTAAAGAACCTGAAAGGGGAGATAAAGATGTTAATGTATTAAGAACTGAAGAGGCTTTAGATACAGGTAGTAAAATAATTGCAGTTGCATGTCCCTTTTGCAATATTATGATGTCTGACGGGGTCAAAGGATTGGATAAAAGCAAGAAAACCATTGTTCTAGATATTGCTGAATTAGTTTCACAAGCTGAAGAATTTTAAAAATGAAAGTTTCTTTCTCAGAATTACCTGAAAACTCTAAAATATGGATATACACTTCTAATCGTGAATTATCAGATGATGAAGTGAATAGAATAGAAGGATTTTCAAATGAATTTCTTAATAACTGGACATCCCACGGGGTAAAAGTTGAAGCATCAGTTCTAATTCCATATAATCATTTTATAATAATATGTGCAAATCAGGAAAATCAAAATTTAAGTGGCTGTTCAATTGATGATTCAATACGATTCATTAAAACAATTGAAGAAGATTTAGATATCTCTTTATTGAATCGTGAAATTGTAACATTTAAGGATGGAGAGAATATTAAAAAAATAAATTTAAAAAACCTTAAATCAGAGGTTGCTGATGGTAATATAGGTCCTGACACAATTGTTTTTAATAACCTAATTGACACAAAAAAAGACTATATAAATGACTGGGAAACAAATGTATCAAATAGTTGGTTAAATAATTATACTAAATAAAAAATGAAGATTCTTATAAGAATTTTGTTCATGAGTCTTATCTCATTCTCTTTTTCTCAGGATCAAAATCCTCTAATGAGTGAAGATTATCGGAAGCAAAAAAAATGGACTGATAGTATTTACACCAGTTTAACTCTTGATGAAAAAATAGGGCAATTGTTTATGCCAATAGTTTTCTCAAAGCATGATGAATCTCATAAGGCTGAAATTTTAAACCTAATTAATAAATATCATATAGGTGGATTAATTTTTTCTCTTGGAAACCCTCATAAACATGCAAAATGGTTAAATGAATTTCAAAATAAATCAAAAACCCCACTACTTATAGGAATGGATGCTGAATGGGGAGTATCAATGAGACTAGATTCAGTAATAAAGTTTCCATGGAGCATGACACTTGGCGCTATTAATGATAATAGTATCATAAGAAAGATTGGCAAAAGAATGGGTGAACAAGAAAAACTTTTGGGAATAAATATTAGCTTTTCTCCAGTATTAGATCTAAATACGAATCCAAATAATCCTATTATTGGGAATAGATCATTCGGTCAAGATAAGTCCAATGTTACATCAAAAGCAATTGCATTAATGCAGGGTATTCAGGAAGCTGGAGTTTTAACTTCCGGAAAACATTTTCCTGGACATGGAGACACCTATCAGGATTCACATAAAGAACTTCCCCTTGTAAATTTCACCAGAGAAAGATTAAATGAAATTGAAATTTATCCTTACAAGAGGCTAATTAGTAAGGGGCTTTCTTCAATTATGATTGCCCATCTTAATGTCCCTGAATTAACGGGAAAGAATAAAGTGCCTACTTCATTATCTTATGAGGTAGTAACGGAACTACTTAAAAAGGAAATGGGTTTTAAGGGGTTGATTTTTTCTGACGCTATGAATATGAAGGGTGT
Source organism: Flavobacteriaceae bacterium (assembly GCA_029245825.1). GTDB lineage: Bacteria > Bacteroidota > Bacteroidia > Flavobacteriales > Flavobacteriaceae. The sequence goes on along the minus strand of JAQWON010000081.1, from coordinate 470 downwards.
TTTAGATAATAAAAAATATAAAAATGTTGATTTATCTGCTTTTCAAGCTGGAAATGATATAATACTTGTTTCAAATAACGTCCCTCTTGGGATAAAAAAAATTAAAACTGCATATAAGAATAAAAAAATTTCAGAATCTAGGTTAGAAGAATCAGTTAAAAAGATTTTAATGGCCAAATACAAAGCTGGACTCTCCGATAAAAAAATAATAGAAAATGAGAGTCTTTTTGAAAAATTGAATACAAAACTAGACACTATATTAGTTACTGAAGCATTCAAAAAAAGTGTTACTCTTTTAAGTAATGAAAACGACTTATTACCTCTAGACGAGAATAAGAAATATGCTCATATTAAATTAGGTGATGATAGTGGACAAGATTTTTTAGAACGTCTTAAAAAGTATGGAATAATAAAAAGCATCAATCCGAAGCTCTCATTATCTGAGATAGAAAATGAATTAAAAGAAATGG
>JAQWON010000073.1 GCA_029245825.1 Flavobacteriaceae bacterium | reverse complement strand
ATAGTGAAATAAAAAATATTATGAAGATTTCTTCTGAAAAAAATTTAAAAGGTGTTTTAGGATACTGTGAGGAACCTGTTGTATCCCAAGATTTTATAGGTGATATTAGAACCTCTATTTTTGATGCGAGCGCAGGAATGGAATTAAATTCAAATTTTTTTAAAATAATATCCTGGTATGATAATGAGTATGGCTATTCTAGTAAGCTAATAGATTTAGCTGAATATATTCATAAAATTTGATTTTAAATGATTTTAATTGTTGATAGTGGTGCTACTAAGGCTGATTGGATATGTATAGATAAAAACTCTAATATCCTTTTTTCCACTCAAACTTTAGGATTAAATCCTCATTACTTATCTTCCCTTATTATCAACGAAAGGATAGTAAATAATTTTGAGATATATCAAAACAGAAATAAAATTTCACATCTATATTTTTATGGAGCGGGATGTGGAGTTGATTCATCAGTAATGAGGATGAAAAAGGCTTTTGAAAAAATTTTTACTAAGGCTGACTTTACTATAAAAGAAGACACGTATGCTGCAGTATATTCCGTTGTAGATTTTAATGAGTCTTCAATTGTTTGTATTCTTGGAACCGGATCAAATTGTACTTATTTTGATGGAAATGATATTGAACAAAGAATTACGTCATTGGGTTATCTCTTAATGGATCAGGCAAGTGGAAATTACTTTGGGAAAGAGCTTTTGAGAGCGTATTATTTTAATCAGATGCCTCAAGAATTGTCCGAAAAGTTTTGCAAAGAATTTGATTTAGACCCGAATGTTGTAAAAGAGAATATTTATAGGAAGGATAACCCTCCTGGATACTTGGCTAGTTTTGCAAAATTTTTAGTTAAAAATAGATACGATAAAACTATCATAGATATTTTGACCAAGGGATTTCAAATATTTATTGAAAATCAAATATTCCAATATTCAAATGCAAAAGATATTTCAATTCACTTTGTTGGATCCATAGCTTTTTATCTTAGAGAAGAGCTACAAAGTACACTAAAGAGCAATGACTTAAAGATTGGAAAAGTTATCAAACAGCCTATAGATGGTCTCGTTTCTTATCATAAAAAGATGAATAAGTGATAGCTTAAAAAACACCAAATATTATATGAACAATTAATTTACCGCAATCATAGAAATTTCAATTCTTACCCCTTTAGGTAAGGACCTTACAGCAACAGTTTCTCTTGCAGGCTCATCACCTTTTTCAAAATAGGATCCATAAACGTCATTAACTTTTGAAAAATTTTTCATGTTGTCTAGATATATAGTTGATTTAACGACATTTTTGAAACTCATTTCTGCTTTTTTTATGATAGATTCAAGATTTTTCATGACCTGATGAGTTTCTTCCTCAATATCACCAGAAATCAATTCCATTGTTTTTGGGACTAATGGTATTTGGCCTGATATAAAAAGAGTGTCATTAACTTTTATTGATTGATTATAAGGTCCAATTGCTGATGGTGCTTGGGATGTGCTAATTATTTTTTTCTTCATAAACAGGTTTCAATTTAAAAGAGACTTGGATTACTATATCTTCTGTCTGGTTCACGTTGCTTTTCATATTTAATATCACTTAAAAGACCTGATTTAATTCCAATGAAAAAGTTCCAAGATGATCTGTCACTAAATGGAACCCAACTAAAATTTAAGGCCCAGCTATCTAGATCCCTGTCAAATCTAAACTGAGTATAAGTAAAACCTTTGTTTTTAAAATCATAACCAGAGGACAAACCTATTTTCCATTTAGGAGTCAGGTCTACATCACCTGAAAACATTAAAGAATTTGTTGCAAAGTCATTTTGCTTTGTATCATTCCTGTAGGTTAATGAATATGCAAAATTTAATTCCCATGGAATTTTAGTTCTGTAAGACGGATATGTTGACACAGGTTTATTTGTTCTTTCAATTGGTCCTTCAATATCCATATTATCTCCAAAAAGATTATCATCTCTTCCTCCTCCTGAGGTTGATTCTGTATACTCAATTTCCTCGTCAGATTCTTCATCATCAAAATCTTTGCTAGAAAACTTATAGCTTGTATTTAAATTACCACTTGTCAACCTTAAAAGGCCACCTCCTTTTTCAATATTAAATTTATTTATTCTCTGGTTATTTTCATCTAGAGCATAGGGATCGAATGTGGCCCCTAAATTTATTGTTACTCCCTCAAATATATCAAATCCTGTTGTCATTCTTACTGGACTCCACTTAAATTGGTCGGCCAAAATATTATAACCTGTACTTAAGTTCAAATTATTTAGTATTTTAATTTTTCTGGGATCAGATCCAATTGAATCAATTACTTTGGCCTCAAAATTATTACTTAAACTAATTCCAATTGATTGGGCTTTGTAATTTGCCGGTGATCCATATAAAACTTCTTGAAATCTAGTATATTCTTTTGTATTTCCATTTGCATCAATTATATAAGTATCATAGTATTGATCAAAACTTGGAACTGAAGAATAGCTTATACTGGGTCTAACTGTATGTCGAATTGATTGAATCTTGCTTGTCTCTTTAAAATTAACTATACCATATACTGTAGTCCCAACACTTGCAGAGTAGCTATAGGTTCTAAAAGCATCAAATTTATTGATCGTTTCCTTTAAAGCTATACCTGAAGTGTCATTGTAGTCATTATATCTGACAACTTTTGGAGTCCAAACTTCTTTATAATTACCACCAACCGATACACTAAAAAACTTGAAAACTTTAAAGTTTGTTGTTAAAGGGATCCTATGTTCCATACCATATCTGGCATTTTCAAACATAGATTTTGAAAACAATTCATCCTCAGTTGTAGTAACTGTATTTAAAGCCTGAGTAGAGTATTGAAAATTAATATTTCTAATCAATCCCTTTCCACCACCACCTTTTTTTGCAAAAGGATAAATCCTTTCCATATTTGCTTGGAAACTCGGAAGAGTTAGGTTTACATTTTTTGTTCTTGAATTTTGAGATAAATTAGCATTTATTGAAGCAGAAATTCTTGGACTGTTACTTAAATTTCTAGAATAAGAAATAGATGAACTTAAATTATTATTAAGAAAATTAGCAGTATTGAGCTGATTGACAGATTGCCTAAAGTAGTCACTGCTACCAAAATTAACAGATGCAGAGAAATTGGATTTTGGTGAAGATTTGCTGTCTTTAGAATGACTCCATCTGACATTAAAAACTGTAGACTTAGAATAATTAGGAAGCCCTCTTTCTCCATCAATTAAATTTTCATAACGAAAACTAAAATTTCCCGCGTATTTATAGCGTTTAATATATTTCGAATCCATTCTGTATCCATAACTTCCATTGGTATAATAATCTCCAAGTATTGCAAGGTCTATAAAATCAGATATAGGCAAATAATACCCTCCATTTTGTAAATAATATCCTCGATTGTTACTCTCGCCAATTGTTGGAAATAAAAAACCTGATTGCTGTTTTTGTGATGATGGAAAATAAGCAAATGGTAATGCAACAGGTGTAGGAACATCAGCAATATACATATTTGTAAAACCAGTTACGATTTTACCGCCTGGAACTAATTTACCTTTCCTAATTCTAAAGTAATAGTCAGTAGTGTCAAAATCTCCTCCTGTTGTAACTTTTGCGTCTTTTAAATAATAAACTGAATCATTTTCTTTTTTTGTGTAAGAGGCAAAAACGTTCATTCCACTTTGTTCTGATTTTGAATTCCATATCAGTGCTTTTTGAGTGTCAAAATTATATCTAAGAGAATCTGGATTTACTTCATTTTGTCCTTGCTTGAAATATGGATATTGACTTAATCTTCCCAAACTATCAGGAATTCTACCAGCCATAACTTCATTGATTGAATAGTCAAGAATAATAATTCCTGCTTTTAACTCAATATCTTGGTAATATAATTCAGCATTATCATATAAATAAAGCTTTTTTTCATTTTGATCAATTCTAACATAGCTCTTTGCATTATAGCGTACTAGATCAATCAGCATTGGCTTTTTATCGTTTTGAATTCCAGAAATAGAATCATTAGAAACTAAAGAGCTTTGAACTTCATTTTGCTTTAAAACTTTTAATGAATCCATTTCATTTTGAGGAAATGAATAAACTAATTCACAAAGTGTTAATAAAATTACGGTAATATATAGCCTTGTTTGCAAGTAGATAATCCTAAATTTGTAATAGTCAATGAACCATCAAAATTAATGATATTTTTATTTCTCAATAAACGTTAACATTTATTAAACAGATGAATTAATTAATTATTATATGATTAGTAGATTAATTTTTGGAATACTAATTATAAACGCGATAGCAACTGGTATTCTCAATGGAAAGACAAACCCCAATAAAATATTTGTAGTTGTGCTTGATGCTGGTCATGGAGGAAAAGATAGTGGTAACAGAGGAAATGGTTATTATGAAAAAAAAATTGCTTTAAATATAGCTCTTAAAGTTGGAGCTCAATTAGAAAAAATTCCTAGTATCAAAGTCATATACACACGCAAAAAAGACGTCTTTGTAGATTTAATTGAAAGAGCAAATATTGCTAACAAGACTGATGCTGATCTTTTTGTCTCTATTCATTGTGATGCTTTTACTTCTTCCAAAGCTTTTGGAGTTGGGACTTTTGTTTTAGGATTACATGAAAATGAAAGAAATTTTAAAGTTGCACAAAAGGAAAATTCAGTGATTTTTTTAGAAGAAAATTATGAGCAAAAATATGACGGTTTTGATCCCAATGATCCCCAGTCTGTAATTAGTCTTATCTTAATGCAAGAAACTTATTTAGACCAAAGCATAAATGCAGCAAGTACTATTCAAAAGAGTTTTGTGAACAACTTGAAGCGAAAAGACAGAAGTGTAAAACAGGCTGGCTTTGTTGTCCTTAAATATACATACATGCCAAGTGTTCTTGTAGAAACAGGATTTTTGACAAACAAAAAAGAAGGAGCCTACTTAAATTCTAGACAAGGACAAGAACAAATGTCAAATGCAATTGCAAAAGCAATAGTTAATTACAAGAATAAATTAGAAACGACTTATTCAGATAATCAAATTTTTTCTACTGAAGAAACTATTAAAACTGTTAAAAAGTTAATTAAAAATGATATATTTTTTAGAGTTCAAATATCTGCTAGTAAAAAATCAGTAGCTTTAAAAAAATATAATTTTAAAGGGTTAGATCCCATTTTCAGTGAAAAAGACGGATTAATTTATCGATACTTTTATGGAAAGACATCTAGTTATCAAGAAGCTAGAAAATTAAAAAGAAAAGCTAGGAAAAATGGATATAAATCTGCATTTATTGTAGCTTTCAGTAATAATAAGAAAGTACCCTTAAATTCAGTGATTAAATAAGTATTAGAGTATTAGGAGCAAATATGTTAATTTTGTTTACTTAAAAAAGTATATATATGACAGCTTTATTTAACAGAAAACCTGAAATCAAAGTGGCACTTCTAGTTCTTCTAGGAATTGCTCTTTTTATTTTTGGTTTTAGTTTTTTGAAAAGATCTTCAATATTTGAGAATGATAAAGTTGTTCACACAGTTTATGATGAAGTTGAAGGATTAGTTGTTGGAGCCAAAGTTACAATCAATGGATTAGTTATTGGAAACGTTTCAGTGATTGATTTTCTTCCAGGATCTACTAAAATTGTTGTTTCCATGAGAATTGATAAAGACTTAAGCTTTTCTCCTGACAGCAAAGCAGTTTTCTATGAGGCGGGTCTAATTGGCGGTAAAGCTATTTCAATTGAACCAGTTTTTGAATCAAAGTATAAAATCAAAAATAATGATACAATACCATCGGGTGTAAAACCAGGTTTAACAGAATTAATCAACAGACAAATCGCCCCGCTCCAAGAAAAAATTGAAAGCATGTTGTCAAGTGTAGATTCACTTTTTTCAGGTGTGAGCAATGTTTTAAATTATGAGACTCAAAGCAATCTTAAAAATACACTTGAAAATCTTTCTCAGTCTGTAAATAACATAAATAAGTCTTCGGAGAAATTAATTGAAGTAATTGATGAAAATAGATCAGCTTTGAACTTATCCTTTAAGAACACAGCTGCTGCAACTAATAACATAAATAAACTTACTGATTCATTATCAAAAATTGATTTCACAAATACCTTTAATAAATTATCTGAATCATTAAATAATATCAATAATATTTTATCCAAAGTTGAAAGTGGTGAAGGTACATTGGGAAAATTGATTAACAATGAGGAATTATATAATAACTTAAGCCAGTCATCTAAAGAACTGGAAGAGTTGCTGTTTGATTTAAAAGCAAATCCATCCAGATATGTTCAGTTCTCATTGTTTGGTAAAAAACAAAAGCCATATCAGTCAAATAAATAGATTCAAATTTGATAATTACATACATACCAAATATAATTTTTACGATTCTTTTAATTTTTTCTATTTGGTTTTTTAGAAGAAACGTATTATCTCTTAAGAGAAATATTTTACTCGGTAGAGATATTGACAAAAGTGATCAAAAGAAAAAAAGATGGCTAAAAATGTTACGTGTTTCTTTAGGTCAATCAAAAATGGTTAAAAGGCCAATAGCCGGAATTTTACACATTATTGTATATGCTGGATTCATGATTATGAACATTGAATTACTTGAAATTATTACTGACGGCATTTTTGGCACTCATAGGGCGTTTGCTTACTATCTAGGTGGTTTCTACAACTTTGTCATCAGTTTTTTTGAAATTTTTGCAGCTCTAATTATTATATCCGTACTTATTTTTTGGGTAAGAAGAAATATCATAAAATTAAAGCGATTTGTAAAGCCAGAGATTGGAGGGTGGCCTAAAAAAGATGCTAATTTAATTTTATATTTTGAGTTAATATTAATGACTTTTTTTCTTTTAATGAATGTAACTGACTCATTACTTCAAGATGCGAATCATCCAGGATATATAAAAGCAGGTTTTTTTCCAGTCTCATCAT
>JAQWON010000125.1 GCA_029245825.1 Flavobacteriaceae bacterium | reverse complement strand
TTTTTGTTCATGTATCTGCTCTCGAAGGATTAACAATAAAAGAAGGAGATAAAGTTGAATATACAGAAGAAGATGGCGATAAAGGCAAGCTTGCTTCCAAGATATCTATTCTGTAATTAAAAATCACAACACTTTTTATTTACTTTATAATACTCTATCCCCTTCGGGCTTTGAAAAAAGCCTTTAATAGATTAGATGATTCATCTCCCATAACTCCGTAAGTTATTTTAGTTTTTGGGTGAGGGTTAGTATCGTTTTTTCTAAATCCATTTTTAGGATCAGAAGCGGCATAAACTATTCTGTCTATCTTAGACCAGAACAAGGCTCCCATGCACATTATACAAGGTTCAAGAGTCACGTATAAAGTACAATTTGAGAGATATTTACTATTTAAAAAATTAGATGCAGAGGTAATAGCCTGCATTTCTGCATGAGCAGTTACATCATTTAACTTCTCGGTTAAATTATGTGCTCTAGCAATAATCCTTTGATCTATTGTAACAATTGCCCCAACAGGGATTTCTCCCTCAAAATAAGCCTTCTTAGCTTCCGCAATTGCTTGACCCATGAAATAGTTGTCATCAAACAAAATTTTCATCACCTATAATTTAAACAAAATCCATTTACTATTAAAGATTTGATGTGTTTTATTATATAGCTTTTTTTAGATTTGTAAAATGTCTAAGAGACTTTTTTTGTTAGATGCATATGCTTTGATTTTTAGGGCGTATTATGCCTTTATAAAAAATCCCAGAATAAACTCAAAAGGAATGGATACTTCTGCCATAATGGGCTTTATGAATTCTCTATTAGATTTGATAAAACGTGAAAATCCAGATTACATTGCTGTTTGCTTTGATAAAGGGGGATCAAAAGCTCGTAGAGACATATTCCCAGAATACAAAGCAAATAGGCATGAGACTCCAGAACCTATAATAATTGCTGTGCCATTTATTAAAGAAATCCTAACAATTATGAATATCCAGATAATAGAAAAAGAAGGATTCGAAGCTGATGATATTATAGGAACAATAGCCAAACAAGCTGAAAAGGATGGATATACTACCTATATGGTAACTTCTGATAAGGATTTTGCTCAACTAGTTTCTAAAAATGTTTTTATGTACAGGCCTGCAAGAATGGGTAATGGTATTGAGATTTGGGGAATTGAAGAAGTTAAAGAAAAATTTAAAATTACTGATCCCATTCAGGTTATTGATTATTTGGGTATGATGGGGGATAGTGTAGATAATATACCTGGATTGCCAGGGGTTGGTGATAAAACAGCTAAAAAATTTCTTAATGAATTTGGAGGAATGGAAAATCTTTTTAAAAATCTTGATAAGGTTAAAGGGAAACTAAAAGATAAAATTGAGTCTAATATGGATTTAGGTTTACTTTCAAAAAAATTAGCAACTATTATCACTGATGTTCCTGTAAAGTTTGAAGAAAAAGAATTTAAGTTCTCAGACCCTAATCTCAATGATTTATTTAACATTTTAGATGAATTAGAGTTTAGAAGAATTAAAGAAAATATTCATAAAATATTTCCAATAGATTTACAAAGTAACTTATCGGAAAATAACAAAGAAAATCTTAAAAATGATTCTAAAAAATCTAACCCTCAGCTAGATTTATTTAGTGCGCCAACTTATAGTGAGAAAATAAAAGTAAGTCAAAATAAAAACAGTATTCAATCCTCTAAACACTTTTATCAATATATTAATTCTGATAAAGGGAAAGAGATATTACTAAATAAATTAATGCTTCAAAAATCAGTGTGTTTTGATACTGAAACAACTAACCTAGATTCATTAAAAGCAGAATTAGTCGGAATAGCTTTTGCCTGGGAAGCCCAAAAAGGGTATTATCTTGCCATTCCAAAAGAAAAGGAGAAAGCCAGAGAAGTAATTGATTTTTTTCGCCCTTTTTTTGAAAATGATCAAATTGAAAAAGTTGGTCATAACTTAAAATATGATTTTAAGGTTCTTTCTAAATATAATGTGAAAGTATTTGGCCCCATTTTTGATACAATGATTGCTCATCATTTGATAAATCCTGAAATGAGAAATAAAATGGATATTTTATCAGAAACCTATCTAAATTATATTTCTATACCAATAACTGATTTAATAGGCAAAAATAAAAAAAATCAAATAAGCATGCGAGAAGTAGACTTAGATAAACAAACAGCCTATGCTGTAGAGGATACTGATATAACAATACAACTAAAAAAAATATTTGAAAAGAATCTAATAGAAAAAAATTGTCATGCTCTCTTTACAAAAGTTGAATTGCCTTTGCTAAGAATTCTTTCAGAAATGGAAATGGAAGGCATTTGTTTAGATTTTAAATTTTTAAAGAAATTATCAAAATCTCTATCAAAAGAAATTAGTGCTTTAGAAGCTCTTATTTATAAAAAAGTAGGAGAACCCTTTAATCTTGGCTCTCCAAAACAATTAGGTGTTATTTTATTTGATAAGTTAAAATTGGTTAAAAATCCTAAAAAAACTAAAACTGGACAATATTCCACATCAGAAGAAATACTATCTACTCTAGCAAAAGATAATCAGATAGTTAATGATATTCTTGAATGGCGGTCACTTCAAAAAATCCAAAACACATATGTCACAGCACTACCTTTGGAAATTAATGAATCAACTGGACGAATCCATACCATTTTCAATCAAACTGTTACTTCGACAGGTAGACTTAGTAGTAACAGGCCTAATTTGCAAAATATTCCAATAAAAACAGAAAGAGGAAAAGAAGTTAGAAAAGCATTTGTTTCAAAAGATAAAAACCATGTCTTAATTTCTGCTGATTATTCTCAGATTGAGTTAAGAGTTATAGCTGCCCTTAGTTCTGATTATAATATGATTAACGCATTTAACGAAAAAAAAGATATTCATTCTTCAACCGCAGCAAAAATTTTTAATATCCCTATTGATAAAGTTACTCGTGAACAAAGAGCAAATGCTAAAACCGTGAACTTTGGAATTATTTATGGGGTTTCAGCTTTTGGGTTAAGTCAGCAAACAACTCTAAACAGAACAGAGTCTAAAAATCTTATAGAGTCTTATTACAAAACCTATCCTAAACTCAGAGATTTTATCTCTAATCAAATTTCTTTTGCTAGGGAAAACGGATATGTGGAAACCATCTTGGGAAGAAGACGATATTTAAATAATATAAACTCCCAAAATTCAATAATTAGAAGTGCTGACGAAAGGAATGCTGTAAACAGTCCCGTTCAGGGAAGTGCTGCGGATATAATTAAATTAGCAATGATTGGAATTCAAACAAAAATAAATCAGACCAAATTAAGTTCAAAAATGCTTCTTCAAGTTCATGATGAATTAATTTTTGAAGTCCCTAAAAATGAAATCCAACAGATGAAAGAAATAATTAAATTTGAGATGGAAAATGCTTTTCCTTTATCTGTTCCATTATCAGTTGAAATTGGTGAAGGAGAGAATTGGCTTAATGCACATTAAGTCTTTAATAACTAATTCTAATTCATGAAACATAAAATACGATTAAGGATAAAAATCATTTTTATACTAATAATGGCTTCCTGTAACTCTAATGATAATGATGAATTACCTGCTATTTCTAAAGTGGAAGAATTTTCACTAAACCCTAATTCAACTGGAGTATTTAAATTTTCTCCATTAGGATTTTATAGTGATAAAGAAATAAATGTTTATTACCATATCCCTCTTGGAGATGTTAAAGATCTACCTGTTTTATTATCTCTTCATGGAGCAAATAGAAATGCAGATGATTATAGAGACTGTTGGATAGATATGGCAAATACTAATGGATTTATGGTTTTTGCTCCTGAATTTAATGATATAAACTTTCCTTCAGGTGATCAGTATAATTTAGCAAATATTTTTGAAGATGGAGATAATCCTAGTCCCGAAACATATAATTCTAGTGAAAAATGGACATTTTCTGTATTAGATCAATTATTTGATCACATAATAAAGGTTTTTGACGGGAATCAAATAAATTACAATGCTTGGGGGCACTCTGCAGGAGCTCAATTTCTTCATCGTTTTATCATCTATCAACCAGAAAGCAAATTAAATATAGTGGTATGTTCTAATGCTGGTTGGTATACGGTTCCTGAAAAAGAAATTTCTTTTCCCTATGGACTAAATAAAAGTCAATTAAATGATTCTGTAATTAAAAAAGCATTTTTAAAAAATTTACATGTCCATCTGGGTGAAGAAGATACTAATCCAAACTCTTCTTCTCTTCGACATAATGAAATTGTTGATGCGCAGCAGGGCATTACTAGAAGAGCAAGAGGTAGGTATTTTTATAAAACTTCTAAAGAAAATGCTGAACTTTTAAATTCTGAATTTAATTGGATCAAAACTGAAGAAGTTAAAAATGTAGCTCATGAATATGAATTAATGGCTAAAGACGCACTTCAATATTTTCAAATAAATAAATAACCCCCCTATTGCTGAAAAATAAAAAAAGCAAAAGCCTTTTGAAAAAAACGGAATAATTGTACATTTGCTGCCTTTAAAAGTAGAATTAATGAATACTTTGAGTTATAAAACGGTTTCAAAAAAACCAAAAGAAGTGGTAAAAGAATGGGTCTTAATTGATGCTTCAGAAATTCCATTAGGAAGAGTTGCATCAGTTGCTTCAATTATGCTTAGAGGAAAAAACAAACCGTATTTTACTCCTCATGTTGATTGTGGAGATAATGTTATAATAATTAATGCTGAAAAGGTTGCTCTAACAGGTAAAAAGTGGAAACAAAAACAATATGTTAGATATACTGGATACCCAGGGGGTCAAAAATTTTTAAGTGCTGAAGAAGTTCAAAAAAAAGATCCGAAGAAAATTATTGAAAAAGCTGTAAAAGGTATGTTGCCAAAAAATAAGTTGGGTTCTGCCATATATAAAAATCTTAAGGTTTTTATTGGAGAAAATCATGATCATGAGGCACAAAAACCAAAAAAAATTGATTTAAAAGAGTTAATATGACAGAGATGATTCATACAATTGGTCGAAGAAAAAAATCTGTTGCTAGATTATTTTTAAACAAAGGGAAAGGGAAAATTACCATAAATGATAAAGAAATGGAAAAATATTTTCCACTGCCAACCCTACAATACAAAATATTAAAACCATTATCTCTAACTAATAGTGAAAAGATTTATGATCTTAAAATTACCGTAAAAGGCGGTGGTTTTAATGGTCAGGCTGAAGCTATTAAATTAGCTATTTCTAGAGCTCTTTGTAAGACAAATGATGAAAATCATTCTCTTCTTAAACCTGAAGGCCTTCTTGGTAGAGATCCAAGGATGGTAGAAAGGAAAAAATTTGGTCAGAAAAAAGCTAGAAAAAAGCATCAATTCTCAAAGAGATAATTTGTTTAATTTGAAATTTTTAATTTATATAAAATATAATTTGCGAAATAACCACTACGGTGGATGTTAGTTTAGTACCTAAATAAGCTTAAGCTTATTGCTACTATTAAAGAGATTGTAAACTAAAAAGTTATGGCAAAAACAGAAATCAACGAACTACTTAAAGCAGGTGTCCACTTTGGACATCTTACCAGAAAGTGGAACCCAAATATGGCTCCATTTATCCATATGGAGCGAAATGGAATACACATAATTAGTCTTTATAAAACACTAGCTAAACTTGAAGAGGCCTCCGAATCGCTAAAAAAAATTGCTTTGTCTGGAAGGAAAATTCTATTTGTGGCTACTAAAAAGCAAGCCAAAGATATTGTTGCAAAATATGCGAAGGAATTAAAAATGCCTTATATAACTGAAAGATGGCCTGGAGGAATGCTTACAAATTTTGTAACTATTAGAAAAGCTGTTAAAAAAATGGCTGCTATTGATCGGATGAAATCTGACGGTACATTTGAAACATTATCAAAAAAAGAAAAACTTTTGGTTGATAGGCTCCGCTCAAAACTTGAAAAGAACCTTGGCTCAATAACTGATATGACTCGTTTGCCAGGTGCTATATTTGTTGTTGATACAATTAGAGAAAAAATAGCAATTAGAGAGGCTAGAAAATTAAAAATTCCCATTTTTGCGATGGTTGATACAAATTCTGATCCTAAGGATATCGATTTTCTTATTCCTTCAAATGATGATGCAACTAAATCAATTGAAAAAATTTTTTCAATTATTAGTAAATCAATTGAAGAAGGATTAAATCAAAGAAAAAAGGAAAAGGAAGAACAAGAGCAAATTGAAGCAAAAGAATCCGAAGAAAAAATCAAAGATAAAGTAGAGGATAAAGCTGTAGATAATGAATCTTCTGAAAAAGGAAAATCTTAAATATTACTAATCCAAGACACACTTAAATTGAAAATTTCTGCATCCGAAGTTAATAAACTAAGAAAAACTACTGGCTCTGGTATGATGGACTGTAAAAAGGCCCTAGAAGAATCTGGAGGTGACTATGAGAAGGCTATTGAAATTTTAAGAAAAAAAGGTCAAAAAGTTGCTGCAAATCGTGCAGACAGAGAATCTTCTGAAGGAGTTGTACTTGCTAAAGTAAATTCAGATAAAACTTCAGGAGTTATTATATCCCTAAATTGTGAAACAGACTTTGTTGCAAGGAATCAAGATTATTTAACCCTTGCAAATGATCTAGCTGATCATGCCCAATCTTGTGATACCCTAGAAAATTTTCTTTCAAGTACTTTTAATAATATGACCGTCTCTGAAAAATTGCTAGAACAAACAGGAGTAATAGGTGAAAAAATTGAAGTTGGCACCTTCAAAAAACTTACTGCCCCATATGTAGGTCATTACATACATAATGGCAATAAAATAGCTTCTATTATAGGTCTTTCAGGAATTATTAAAGATGCTGAAGAAATATCTAAAAATATTTCCATGCAAGTTGCTGCAATGAATCCTATTGCCCTTGATGAAAACAAAGTGCCTATAGAAATTGTTAAAAAAGAAATTGAAATTGCAAAAGACCAACTTCGTAAAGAGGGTAAGCCAGAAGAAATACTAGAAAAAATATCCCAGGGTAAAATGAAAAGATTTTTCAAAGACAATACTCTTATTAATCAGTCATATATTAAAGACAACTCTATGACTGTAAAGGAGTATTTAAAACTTTCTGATCCAGACCTTAAAATCACTGATTTTCAAAGATTTTCTTTGACTTAATAATTTTTTTAAAATCAAAATGGAAGATCATCTTCAACATCATTCTCATCATCATTTTCAATATCTAGTGGCGGGAATGAATTATCTTCAGAAGAGTCTTCAGAATTAATTTCATCAATTCTCCATCCTTGTATTGAATTGAAATATTTTGTTTCTCCTTCAGGATTGACCCATTCTCTACCGCGGAGATTAATTCCAATTTTTACACCCTGTCCTAATTGAAAATTATCAAGCAAATTACATTTGTCTTGTACAAACTCAATTAATAAACTCTGAGGATATTGTTCTTGTGTTGTAACCACAACCTGTCTTTTACGAAAACCACTTTCCCCATATGTTTTAACCTCATCTATCCACTTGATTTTACCAGATACTTCCATCTTTTTTATGTTTTAAAATTAGAGTAAAAGTATGAAAACTTTTGAGTATTTTGAATCTAAAACGATTTCTATAATTAGATTATATTAGTAGTATATATACTTTTCTAAAATGATAAGTAAAGTAAATTTAAATCTTAAAAAAATTTGGCCTCTAATATTTTTTATTATTGTTGCCTTCATTTTATGGAACACATATATTCTATTTCAAACTGTTAAAAATGAGGAGAGAAAAAAAATTAAGCTTTGGGCAATGTCTCAAAAAGAACTAATAGAAAGTAATAATCCTAGCAATATTACTTTTGAAGTACTTCAACAAGTTGCAATTAATCCAATAATTCAAGTAGATAACCATGAGAATGTAATAGGATATAAAAATATTGATTGGAATCCTAATAGAAAAGACTCATTGGAATTATATAATGAGCTTAAAAAAATTAAAAAAGAAAATGAACCTATTTTGATAAAGTATCAAGATAGTATCAAAAAAAGTATTAGTGTCAATCAAAAAGTCTATTATGGTGATTCATTAATGCTTAAAAAATTACAATATTACCCATTAGCTCTTTTACTTATAATTTTACTTTTTGCAATCGTCATCTATTTTATTTTCTGGACTGCTAAAATATCTGAACAGAATCGCTTGTGGGCATCAATGGCAAAAGAAACTGCTCATCAAATCGGAACACCTTTAACCTCTCTTTTTGGATGGATTACACTTTTTAAAGAAAAAAAAAATAATTCAAATTTTCTTCTATCCGAGATAGAGAAAGACCTTAAAAGATTAAAAATAATTACTAATAGATTTTCGAAAATAGGCTCAAGTCCTAAATTAAATCCTACGGATATAGTTTTTATAACTAATAAAACTCTTTCTTATTTATCTAAAAGATTATCAAAACTGATAGTTTTTAACGTATTAATTCCAAAAAAGAAGATACTAATCCCTCTTGACCCTGAATTATACAGCTGGACTCTTGAAAATATAATTAATAATGGAATAGACTCAATGAAAGGTAAGGGCAATATCAAATTTTTACTTAAGGAAGAAAAGGATATTGTAAATATTGAAATAACTGACTGTGGATCAGGAATTGAAAAAAATTTACATGATAAAATTTTCTTACCTGGTTATACCTCAAAAAAAACAGGATGGGGGCTGGGCCTTTCCCTTGCAAAAAGAATAATTGTAGATTATCACAAAGGGTTAATTGAAATTAAAAAATCTCTTCCTAGTAAGGGAACTACCATCAAAATAGTATTAAAGAAAAATTAAAAAAAGCTACTTATTTTTTTAGCTAGTTGCTTAAATTCTTCGTCAGTTAGTTTAACTTTTTTTTTAAAAGAAACATCTTCCATTATATTTAAAGGAATCAAATGAACATGAGCGTGAGGAACTTCTAATCCAATTACCATCATACCTATTCTTTTACATGGGATTGCTTTTCGCATGGAATGAGCAACTTTTCTAGAAAAAATCATTAGTCTATTGTACTCCAACTCACTTAAATCAAAAATTTTATCAACCTGTTTTTTAGGAACACACAAAACATGCCCCTTTGTATTAGGGTTAATATCCAAAAAAGAAAAACAATATTTGTCTTCAAAAATCTTATAGCTTGGAATTTCGCCTGAAATAATTTTTGAGAAAATACTTTTCATTTGACTAATCTCTAGAAATAGAAACTATTTCTAGTTCTATTGTTCCATTGGGGACTTTAATCTTTGCAATATCTCCAGTACTTTTTCCTAAAATTCCCTTTCCTATTGGAGAATCAACAGAAATTTTACCAGCACTAAGATTTGCTTCACTTTGAGCAACGAGTTTGTATTTCATTTTGGCTGGTGGGTTTTGGTTGTTTCTAACTTCAACTGTAGAATGAATAAGAACTTTTGAATTATCAAGTTGAGATTCATC
>JAQWON010000067.1 GCA_029245825.1 Flavobacteriaceae bacterium | reverse complement strand
GAAAGCTTTATGGCGATTCCAGTTTTAAAAGGTTTAAAAAGTGAGAGTGAACGTTTTGCTGGTGCTGATGAAACATATTGTATTGAAGGTTTAATGCAGGACGGAAAAGCTCTTCAATTAGGGACTTCTCATTTTTTAGGCCAAAATTTTGCAAAGGCTTTTGATGTAAAATTTGCAAATGAAGATGGAAAATTATCCTATGTTTGGGCTACATCGTGGGGGGTGTCTACAAGGCTAATGGGAGCATTAATTATGACTCATAGCGACGATAATGGGTTGATTCTTCCCCCTAATTTAGCACCTATTCAAGTAGTTATAGTGCCGATATATAAAGGAATAGATCAACTAAAAAAAATCACAATTAAGGTAAATAAGATTGTTGATGATTTAAAGTTAAAAGGAATCTCTGTTAAATATGATGATAGAGATAATTTTAAGCCTGGATACAAATTCAATGATTATGAGTTAAAAGGAGTTCCAATCAGAATATCTATTGGCCCAAGAGATTTGGAAAACAAAACTATTGAACTAGCTAGAAGAGACAATTTAACTAAGTCCATAGTGCCAATAGATTCTATAGCTGTTGAGGTTGAAAGAACATTAAAGGATATTCAGTTAAAATTATTTAATAGAGCTCTTAACTTTAGAGATAGCAATATTACTGAGGCTAATAATTTTAAGGAATTTAAAGAAATTATAGCTGATAAAGGAGGATTTGTTTCTGCACATTGGGATGGAACGGTTGAAACAGAATTAAAAATTAAAAACTTAACAAAAGCAACCATCAGATGTATTCCAATTGATAATAAAAAAGAAAAAGGGAAATGTATTTACAGCGGCAACCCCTCTTTAGGCCGCGTAATATTTGCAAAGTCATATTAAAATTTTTATTTAGTTTATTGCAATTATTAAGTTGTATAATTATTTTATATAATGTAAATTTGGCTGCGTTTTTTGGCCCGTTCGTCTATCGGCTAGGACGCCAGGTTTTCATCCTGGTAAGAGGGGTCCGATTCCCCTACGGGCTACAATTATCTTTTTGAACCCCTAAATTATCAATGATTTTCTGTTGTCAATTTTTTTAAAACTATACTTGGAAAGTCTTTTGAGTTATTAATAATTAAATTTTTAATTAAAAGTGAAGTTATAGGTTAAAGAAATAAGCGCACTTTTTATTATTGACAGCTCATATGAGGCTAGGGGGCTACTTCCAAAAATATTTCCGTTTTTAGAAGTTACATCCCTAGGTGTATAGTAGATGTTAAATGGGTTTTTTTTGCCATAAACATTATAAATTGTAAAAATCCAATCTTTTTTAAAGCGGCTATTGGGATTTTTACTGTAGGAGATTTTCCAAGAGAAATCTAGCCTATGATAAAAAGGAAATCTAGAATTATTTCTTTCTAGATATATAGGGACATCCATATTTGATATTCTTAAAAACATCTAGGAATATAATCTTTATAAAGTACAGGAACCATGTAAAAATTTATTTTTTGTTGAAATAATTGTTATTTAGTTTATGGATTTATTACATTTGCTGCCAAATTTCTAAAGTAAATGGCTGATCATAAATCTGCAATAAAAAGAATTCGTTCTAGTAGAAAGAAAAGATTAATAAATCGTTTTCAATCTAAAACAACAAGAAACGCTATAAGAAAACTTAGAGCAACAACCTCAAATAAGGAAGCAAAAAAACAATTTCCTACAGTAGTTTCCTTAATAGATAGATTAGCAAAAAAGAATATTATTCACGATAATAAAGCTTCTAATTTAAAGTCTAAGCTTGCAAAGCATATGGCAAGTCTATAGGTTACGAATTCATAGAAATTAAGAACTCCTCATTATTTTGAGTTTTTGTAAATCTATCACTAATGAATTCCATAGCTTCAACAGGATTCATGTCAGCTAAATATTTTCTCATAATCCACATTCTTTGAATAGTATTTTCATCCAATAACATATCGTCTCTTCTGGTGCTAGATGAAATTAAATCAATGGCAGGGAAAATTCTTCGATTAGATATTTTTCTATCCAATTGAAGCTCCATATTACCTGTTCCTTTAAACTCCTCAAAAATAACTTCATCCATCTTTGAGCCAGTTTCAGTTAATGCAGTTGCAATAATTGTTAGTGATCCACCTCCTTCAATGTTTCTAGCAGCCCCAAAAAATCTTTTGGGTTTGTGTAATGCGTTTGCGTCCACTCCTCCACTAAGGATCTTTCCTGAAGCTGGTTGAACGGTGTTATAAGCTCTTGCTAAACGAGTGATTGAATCAAGTAATATTACTACATCATGGCCACATTCGACTAGTCTTTTAGCTTTTTCAAGTACTATATTTGCTACTTTAACATGTCTATCTGCTGGCTCATCAAATGTAGAGGCAACTACTTCTCCATCAACATTTCTTTGCATATCCGTAACTTCTTCAGGTCTTTCGTCAATTAAAAGAATTAGCTGAAAAACTTCCGGGTGATTAGCTGCTATAGCATTAGCTATATCTTTAAGAAGCATTGTCTTTCCTGTTTTGGGCTGTGAAACAATCATTCCTCTTTGCCCTTTACCAATAGGAGAAAAAAGGTCAATTATTCTAGTTGAAATAGTATTGTTTTTTTCAGCAAGATTAAACTTTTTATCAGGAAACAGTGGTGTTAAGTGCTCAAAAGACACTCTGTCTCTTACTATTTTAGGATCAATACCATTTATTTTATTAACCTTAATGAGCGGAAAATACTTTTCACCTTCTTTTGGAGGTCTTACAGTTCCGTGAACAGTATCTCCAGTTTTAAGTCCAAATAATCGTATTTGAGATTGAGAAACATATACATCGTCTGGTGAGGACAGGTAATTAAAATCAGAAGATCTAAGAAAACCATAACCTTCAGACATTGTATCTAACACACCTTCTGTTTCAATAATTCCCTCAAACTCAAAATCTGGTTGTCTATACCTATTTCTTTTATCTTTATTATGAGGGTCTTCATCTCTTTTTTTATTTACAGGCCTCTCTTTTTTATAACTTTTATTTGGTATTGATGATGGAGAAGAAACCTCTTTTTTATTGGAAGGGTTTTTTTCTTTTTCATCATTTGGCACAGACGACAAATGATCAATTATTTTATAGATCAAATCTTCTTTTTTAAGATTTTTTGACACCTTAATTTTTAGGGTCTTAGCAATTTCTTGTAAATCATTAATTTTTTTAACTCTAAGCTTTTCTATTTCATACATTTTAATTGATATTGATGGTTTTCAAAATTTTTTTGATTGGGGGAGGATATAACTAGTAAGATAGTAAGAGGAGATTTATTGAGTGACAATATTACAAATTTTATTTTAAATCAAAAAAAATAAAAACTTATTTTTGTTTATATGATTCAGAGAATACAAACTGTTTTTTTACTCCTTAACTTCTTTTATCTATTAATTATATATTTATTTTTTGATCCAAAATTTTTTGCTGTAACTATTTTTGATCATGAGATTTTAATTGGGATTGAAATTTATATAATTTCTTGCTTAATAATAACGTCTATAAGCATTTTGTTATTCAAAAAAAGATTTGCTCAATTATTCAGTAATAAAATTCAAATTTTTCTTCACATTATTTACTCTTTAATAATTACTATTGAGTTTGTTGTTTCTGAATCTTTCAACTCTTTTACTAAATTATCAATCCCAATTATTTGTTTAATATTTATTTTTCTTGCTAATAAATTTATTAAAAAAGATGAGGATTTAATTAAATCTATTGATAGAATAAGATAACTTTATTTTCTTCCTAATTCAATTATATTAAGATTTTTTACTTTTTGATTTTCAATATTAAATTTTAGTATTGTTCGTTTTTTATGAAATCCTTGAATACCACTTGCACCAGGATTCATGTGTAAAAGTTCATTCTTTTTATCATAAATTATCTTTAAGATGTGAGAGTGACCGCAAATAAAAATATTTGGTTTAAAATCTTGAATTATTTTTTTTGCCCTACTGTTGTAATTCCCAGGATATCCTCCTATATGAGTTATATAAACCTTTAATCCTTCGCAATAAAAGGTAAGGTCTTCTTGAAATTTTTCTCTAATCTCATGATTATCAATATTTCCAAAAACAGCCTTTAGTGGCTTTATCTTTAAAATTGTCTCACAAACCTTTAGATTTCCTATATCACCTGCATGCCATGCCTCATCAACATCATCAAGATATTTTGTAGTTTTTTGATCAATATATCCATGTGAATCAGAAAGAAGTAATATTTTTTTCAATTATTTTTTTATTAAGTAAAAATAACGACTAAAAATGATATTAATCATTATGAATTAGATGTTAAAATAAAAAATTATAAAATAATATCTTTGCTATTTACGATGATTGGTTATTCAAGATATTTTATTGAGCTTTCATATAATGGTGAAGCATATTCAGGTTGGCAGAAACAACTTAATTCAAATTCAATCCAAGAAACACTTGAGAAAGTCATGTCAAATTTATTGTCTCATGAAACATCAATTGTTGGAGCTGGAAGGACTGATGCAGGAGTACATGCACTTAAAATGTTTGCTCATTTTGATGCCAAAATTTCTGACAAAAAATTTGCCCAGCTAAAACATTTAATGAACAATTACTTACCTAAGGATATTGTGGTTAAAAATTTATTTCATGTTATTCCAGAAGCGCATGCGCGTTTTGATGCAATATCAAGAACATATGAATATAAAATATCTAAAGAAAAGGATTCATTTGATTTTCCTTTTACATTCTTCATTAAAGAGAATCTTGATATTGATTTGATGAATATAGCATCGAAAATATTATTAGACTACAAGGATTTTAAGTCTTTTTCAAAATCAAATACAGATGTAAAGACATTTTTCTGTAGAATCATTTCTGCAAAATGGAGTTTAATGAAAAATAAGTATACTTTTAGAATTAAATCAGATAGATTTTTACGTAATATGGTTCGAGCTATTGTTGGCAGTTTGATAGATATAGGAATGGAAAAGAAAGAAATCAATGATTTTAAAACTTTAATTGAAAGTAGAGATAGAAAAAACGCCGGTTTTTCAGTTCCTGCAAGAGGATTATTTTTAACAGATATAGATTATCCAAAAAAAATATTTAAAAAATGAGCTCTACAAAGGGAAGTATTTTTGATTTTAAGTTATTTTCAAAATTAATGAAGTTTGTAAGTCTTTATAAGGGGACTTATTATTTCGTATTGCTTTCCGCAATTTTATTATCAGGATTTTCAATTGTTGCTCCATATCTATTAAAAATAGTTGTTGACGATTATATAAGTTTAGGTGATTTTGATGGTATGGTTTTAATGATTTTATTAATGTTTGGAGCTTTGATTTTCGAAGTTATTTTTCAGTTTTTATTTGTTTATTATGCTAATTGGCTTGGACAAGGGATCATAAGAGATCTAAGGGTAAAGCTATTAGATGAAATTTTAAGCTTTAAAATGGCTTTTTTTGACAGAAATTCAGTTGGTAGATTAGTAACTCGTGCTGTTAATGACATGGAGACAATTGCAAGTATTTTTTCGCAAGGATTATTCATGATTTTAGCAGATTTTTTAAAAATGGGAACAATTATTGTTGTCATGCTAATTGTTGATTGGAGGCTATCTTTGATTGTTTTTTCTATTCTACCAATTATTATATACGCAACTAGGCTTTTTCAAAGCTCTATGAAGAAGGCATTTGAAGATGTTCGTTTACAAGTGGCAAATTTAAATTCCTTTGTTCAAGAAAGAATAAATGGGATTAAAATTGTTCAACTTTTTCACACTGAAAATTATGAATTAAAGAACTTTGAAAAAATTAATGAACAACACAAGAAAGCATGGCTCAGAACTGTTTGGTATAACTCAATTTTCTTTCCAATAGCTGAACTATCTTCTTCTGTAGCAATTGGACTACTAGTATGGTTTGGGGGTCTTAATGTTATAGTTGAAGGAATTATTTCTTTAGGAACTATATTTCTTTTTATTCAAATGTCACAAATGCTATTTCAACCATTAAGAGCTATAGCTGATAAATTTAATACTCTTCAAATGGGAATGGTTGCTGCAGAGCGAGTTTTTAAACTCATTGACCGAGATGAAAAAATTAATGATGTGGGAACTCTTTCTGTTGAGAAAATCAAAGGGTCTATTTCTTTTAAGGACGTTGAGTTTTCTTATGTTAGCGGTGAGCAAGTTCTTTATGGGATTAATTTAAATGTAAAACCAGGAGAAAAAATTGCAATTGTTGGATCTACTGGAGCAGGTAAGTCAACTATAATTAATTTGTTGTCAAGATTTTATGAAAATGAGAGAGGAATGATCAAAATTGATGATATATCAATAAAAGATTTTTCAATTCAATCTTTAAGAAAACATCTAGGAGTTATTTTACAAGATGTTTTTTTATTTGCAGATACAATTTATAATAATATAGTTCTTTTCAATGCGAATATTAAAAAAGAAGATGTTCATAAAGCTGCAAAGGAAATTGGGGTGCATGAATTTATTTCTTCTCTTCCAGGTGGATATCAATACAATGTAAAGGAAAGGGGAGTTATGCTGTCTTCTGGACAAAGACAATTAATTGCATTTTTAAGAGTTTATTTGTCTAATCCAAGTATTTTAGTTTTAGATGAAGCTACTTCTTCGATAGACTCTTACTCTGAGGAACTGATTCAGACGGCATTAAAAAAAATTACAGAAAAAAAGACAGCTATTGTAATTGCACATAGATTGTCAACGATAAAAAATTCAGATAGAATTGTTGTAATGGATGGAGGCAGAATAGTTGAAGTTGGCAATCATGAAGAATTAGTTTCAATTGACGGAGGATATTACTCTCAATTATATCAAATACAATTTTTACAGGAGGCCGTTTAGATTAAAAGATCTTCTGTAATTCTTATTCTGAGATCATCGATGTTTTTAAATGAGTAAAATTCTCCATTTTTAATATAGGAAATCTTACCTCTCTGCTCAGAAATGACTATTGCTAATGCATCTGTTTTTTCAGTAATTCCAAATCCAGCTCGATGTCTTAGACCAAAACGAGTTGGAATACTATTAGATTCAGACACAGGGAGAACAACTCTTGTTGCTTTAATGTAGTTTCCTTTCAAAATTATTGCGCCATCATGGAGAGGACTATTTTTAAAAAAAATTGTTTCAAGGATTTCCTTTGTTAATTCTATATTTGTTTTTTCTCCTGTCTCTCTAACAAATTCAAGACTATTTTCTCTTTCCAACACAATAATGGCTCCTGTTTTTTCTGAAGCCATTTTTTCGCAAGAAGATAAAAGAATAGAAAGGTTAAGTTTTAATAAACTTTTGTCTTGACTAAGAAAATTAAAATATCTAAATACATTTCTTCTAGAAGCAAAGTTTGTAGATCCGATTAATAATAAAAACTTACGGATTTCTTGCTGAAAAACCACTATTAAGGCAAAAAATCCAACACTTATAAAATTTCCTAGAATATTAGATAATACGTCGAGTTTAAATAAATCTGTAATTTTCCATATAAAGTAAATTATGACAATACCAATGAAAATATTAATTGCTACTGTTCCTTTTACAAGTTTATAAAGATAGAAAAGCAATAAGGCGACAAGAAGAATATCTAGTACATCTGTTATGGAAATATCTATAAAATCAAATTGGTTCAACCTAGCTTTTTTGTAAAATTAGGAAACTATTGTAGCGATTGCAACAAATCAATACATTCTTTCGCTTCGCTAACGTCATGAACTCTCAATATATTAGCTCCTTTCAATAGCGCCATTGAATTTAAAACAGAAGTCCCATTTAATGCTTTTTCAGGATTGATTTTTAAATTTTTATATATCATAGATTTCCTTGAAATACCAACTAAAATAGGCAACTCAAGTATTTTGAAAAACTCAAGATTCTTCAATATAAAGTAATCATCTTTCACTGTTTTTGAAAACCCAAAACCAGGATCAATAATTATATCATTTAATCCATTTTTATAGCCTTTTTTTATCATAGATGAAAAATAAAATAAAGCTTTTTGAATAATATTTTCAAAATTTACTTCTTTATCTATTACGATTGGATTTATTTCATTATATGTTAAAACATATGGAACTTTTTTTTCGCCAGCAATTTTAATGATTTTGGAATCATAATGTCCACCTGAAATATCATTTACAATAGAAACCCCCATTTCAATACATCTTAATGCTATTGAGTGATAAAAAGTATCTATTGAAAAAATTGTGTCTGGAAATTCTTTAATTAGAGATTGAATTAGTGGAAACAAACGTTTTTCTTCTTCTCTTATTAAAATTTTGCTCCCTCCCGGTTTTGTGCTTTGACCGCCAATATCAATAAAGGAGGCACCAGCATTAATCATTTCTTGTGTTTTTTTAATAGATTTTTTTAGACTATTATGCTTACCTCCATCATAAAATGA
>JAQWON010000047.1 GCA_029245825.1 Flavobacteriaceae bacterium | reverse complement strand
CTTTGGTCAGGTCTTGGATGAACAGTTATACCATCTGCTCCAAAATTTTGAACGTCAGAAGCAACTTTCAATAAGTCAGGATAATTCCCTCCTCTAGAGTTTCTGAGAGTTGCAATTTTATTTATATTAACACTTAGTTTTACCATATTTCAGAATTTGAAACAAAAGTAAGGCTCTAATTTGATAGATTTTAATTAAAATAAGGAAAATAAAGTTTTGTAATTTTGGTCTAAATCTGCTAGTATGAATATTGGAATTTATTGCGCCTTTGAGAATAAATCAACACTAAAATATGCTAAAGAAACAATATCGATTTTAAATGAAATGAGTCATAATCTTAGTATTGATTCTAAACTAGCTATACACTTACCTGAAAAGCTAACAAAAAAGCATATGTTTTTTGATAGTAATATTACTGTCAAAAAAGAAATTGACTTTTTATTTTCAATTGGTGGTGATGGAACTTTGCTTCGATCAATAACTCACGTTAAAAATACTGAAGTTCCAATACTAGGAATCAATGCTGGCAAACTAGGTTTTCTAACCGGTCTTCAAAAAGAATCTATAACTGAAGGCTTGACAGATTTTTTTCAAAAGAAATATAAACTGGTTAAACGTTCTCTTTTAGAAGTAAAATTATCTAAAAATCTTAAAGCTTTTGATCAATTTAATTATGCGCTCAATGAAGTTACTATAAACAGAAAAAATTCTACATCAATGCTTAGCATAGAAACAAAAATAGACAGTAAATTTCTAACAACTTTTTGGGCAGATGGACTAATAATTGCAACTCCAACTGGTTCAACAGGATACTCCCTTAGTAGTGGAGGACCTATATTATCTCCCCAAACTAAAAATTTAATATTAAATCCTATATCTCCTCATAATATTAACATAAGACCCTTAATTCTGCCTGAAAAAAGTAATATTAAAATTAAAGTTACTGGTAAAGGTAAAAACCATTTGATGTCGCTAGATTCTAGGATATTTTCAGTCCCAAATCAAACAGAAATAACACTAAAAAAAGCTCCTTTTTCAATTTTTACAGTTGAATTGGAAAATGATAATTTTTTGAAAACTTTGAGTACTAAACTTTTTTGGGGAAAAGATACCAGAAACAAACAATAAATTTAACTTTTATTAGTTTAAAAAAAAGGGAAATTGTATCCACAAAAAAATATTGCAAAATCCTTTCCAAAAAAGGAAACTAATGAAAATTTTTGTTCTTTTTATTACTTTTAATTTTAGCTTATTGTCTTTTTCTCAATTTCATGAATTAGGAGGCTTTTTTGGTGGCAGCAATTATATAGGAGATGTTGGATCTACTAATTATATTTCGCCAAACAACTATGCTTTAGGTCTTATTTATAAGTGGAATATGACCACTAGGTATTCTTTTAGAATGAGTGCAATAATGGCGAATATCAAAAAAAGTGATTATACTTCAAATAATATAAACCGTTTTCTCAGAAGTTATAAATTTGACAACACTATACAAGAGTTTTCAGGGGGGTTAGAAATAAATTTTGAAGATTTTAATTTGCACAACCCAGAAACAAAATTTACTCCATTTATTTTCTTGGGTATAAACTATTTTAGTTATGACCTTTTTTACCATGATCCAATAACTCGCTCCAGTGTTAACTATGGTAAAGACGAAAGTATTTCAGTTCCAATAATTTTTGGAGTTAAAACTAATCCATCTCCATTATTTGTAATAGGATTTGAAATCGGTGCCAGGTATGCCCTCACAGATAATATTGATGGAAGTAAACCTGTTGATCCATATAGTAATAACGATAATTTAATTTTTGGAAATACTAATAATAATGATTGGTATGTTTTTTCTGGTATTACAATTTCATTTACCTTTGGCGATCTGCCTTGTTATTGTAAAGAATAATTATGGGAAATAAAATAATAAAAGTTCCAAATCATCTAGCAGTTATTATGGATGGTAATGGAAGATGGGCAAAAAAGAGGAATAAAAATAGAGTTTTTGGCCATGCAAAGGGCGTTAATGCAGTAAGGAAAATAGTAGAAGAGTCTATTCGATTAGAAATAAAGTATTTAACATTATATGCATTCTCTACTGAGAATTGGAATCGTCCTGAAAAAGAAATAAGTATTTTAATGCAATTATTACTGAAATCTTTGAAAAATGAATTTAAAAAGTTTATTAAAAACAAGATTAAACTTAATGTTATTGGAAATATTTCACTGCTTCCAAAATCTGTAAAAGAGGAATTGTCATATGTGCTTAAAAAAACCTCCAAAAACAATCACTTGATTTTAACTTTAGCTCTAAGCTATAGTGGAAGAGAAGAAATTCAAAATGCTATGAAAAAAATCTGTGTTAAAGTTAAAAATAATATAATTCCAATAGAAAAAATTGATCAGTTTACTATTAATGAGCATCTTTACACAGAAAATTTACCAGATGTAGATTTGCTTATAAGAACAAGTGGCGAAAAGAGGATTAGTAATTTTTTGCTTTGGCAAATTGCATATGCTGAATTGTATTTTTCTGAAGTTCTTTGGCCAGATTTTAATGAGAAAAATTTACATGAAGCTATACTGAACTATCAAAAACGTGAAAGAAGATTTGGAAAAACAAGTGATCAAATACTTAAATAAGAGAAGAAAAATCTTAATTTCATTTTTCTTCCTTTTTTATATTTTTAGCTCAATTACAATTCAAGCCCAAAACTTGGATAAATATGTTGAAGGAAAATCATATGTGCTTGATTCAATAATTGTTAAGGGCTTAAAAACATTTAGTAATCAAACCGTTATTTCCTACAGTGGTCTGAGAAAAGGACAAAAAATTCAAATTCCTGGTGAAGAAATAAGTTACGTTATAAATAAGTTATGGAAACTAGATCTTTTTAGTGATATAAATGTTTATGTTAAAAGTGTAAAAGGTGATAAAATTGAATTGGAAATAGAAATTGAAGAATTACCAACTTTATCTGATATTAAAATTAAAGGATTAAAGAAAGGAAAATCAGAAACAATTCTTTCTGAAACAGAATTAAAGGAAGGAAAAAAACTTTCTGAAAGTTTTTTAACTAATACCGAAAATTACATAGTAAATAAGTTTAAAAAAGATGGTTTTCTAAATACAAAGGTTTATATAAATACAATGCCAGATTCATCAGAAAATAATACCCTAAAAATGTTTGTTAATGTCGACAAAGGGGAAATAATTAAAATTAAAAAAATATCTTTTGAAGGAAATGAAGTTTTTAGTGATAATAAACTCAAATCTAAATTAAAAAATACTAAGGAAAAAATTTTAGTAAGGGTTTGGAAAAAATCAAAATTTATTGAAAAAGACTATAATGAAGATAAGGACAACTTACTGGATTTTTTTAAAGAAAAAGGTTATAGAGATGCAAGAATAATTAATGACACTATTATAATAAACAAAGACAATACCTTATCAATTAATTTAGATATAGACGAAGGAAATAGATATTATTTTGGAAATATTAATTTTTTGGGGAATTCTGTATATTCAAGAGGACAACTTCAACAATTACTAGGTATAAAGAAGGGTGATCCCTACAATGGTGTTCTTTTAAAGAAAAGGATTTCAGATGAAAAACCAGATGCTGAAGATCTTTCAAATTTGTATCAAAATAATGGATATCTATTTTCGACAATAAATACAGTTGAAATTAGCGCTGAAAAAGATACTATTGATTTTGAAATAAGAATAAATGAAGGAAAACTTGCAAGTTTTAATAAAATATCTGTTGTTGGAAATTCAAAAACAAATGATCATGTGATTTTTAGAGAATTAAGAACAAAACCTGGTGAACTCTATAGTAAAGACAAAGTAGTAAGGACAGTACGTGAACTAGGGCAATTAGGTTTTTTTGATGCTGAGCAAATAAATCCGGATTTTAAAAATGTAGATCCAATTACAGGAACTGTTGATATTGAATATAACCTAATTGAAGCTGGAGCTAGTCAAATTGAATTACAGGGAGGATATGGCGGTGGAGGTTTTATTGGAACTCTTGGGCTTGCATTTAATAACTTCTCTATGAAAAACATCTTTAATAAAAAAGCCTACAGGCCTCTTCCAATGGGAGATGGTCAAAGTTTAAGCCTCAGGTTACAAGCGAGTCAATTTTATAGCACTTATAGTTTTAGTTTCGCTGAGCCCTGGCTTGGAGGTCGACAACCTGTTCAATTTTCAACTTCATTGTCTCACACCATACAATATCGATATGATTATTTTACTGGAAGAGCAGATAAAAGTCAATCTTTTCAAATTAGTGGAATTAACTTTGGCCTAGCAAAAAGATTAAAAATTCCTGATGATTTTTTTACACTATCTCAAAGTATTTCATATCAATATTATAATCTCAATAATTACTATACTGGATTATTCACTTTTGGAAACGGAGAAGCAAAAAATTTAGCATATACAATAGCTCTTTCAAGAAATAACACATATACAAATCCAATTTTCCCTTTAGGGGGATCCCAATTTGTTTTGAGTGCAAAACTAAGTCCACCCTATTCAATATTTTTAAAAAGAAATTTTTCCAATCTTGAAAACGAAGAGGAATTTCAACTATCAAATGGAGATCCAAACCAAGAAAAAATAGATCAAGAAAAATTTAGATGGTTAGAGTATTATAAACTAAAATTTACTGGAAGTTGGTACACTAGAATTATAGATAAACTAGTATTAAAAACTCAAGCAGATTTTGGATTTATTGGAGCCTATAACTTATCAAGAGGAAACATTCCTTTTGAAAGATTCTATCTTGGTGGAGATGGAATGTATAATTACGCTCTAGATGGAAGAGAAACTATTGCATTGAGAGGATATGAAAATCAATCTCTTTCAAGTAGAGATGGATCAGTCATTTATAATAAATTTTCATTAGAATTAAGATATCCCATAACCTTAAAACCAAGTGCATCAATATATACCCTAGCATTTCTTGAAGCAGGAAATGGATACAATAGTTTTAGAGAATTTAATCCATTCAATTCTAAACGCTCAGCAGGTGTAGGAGTAAGGATTTTCATGCCCGCTTTTGGACTTCTTGGAATTGATTTTGGTTATGGCTTTGATAGTCCCGCTTTTGGAATTTTAGAACCTAATGGCTGGGAAACTCATTTTATAATAGGTCAGCAGTTTTGATTAAGAATTGTAATTCTCTTTGAAATAAATCGTCTAATTTTCCGTTCTCTTATTAAAGTCAATCAAATGAAAAAGATATATACTAGTATTTTTCTAATATTTATTATAATAGCTTCATCTAAAGCCCAAAAACAAATCAGAATTGGTTATGTAGATATGAATGTTGTTTTAAATAAAAACAATAACTATAAGGCTTCTCAAAAAACCTTAGATGAAAAAATTGAACAATGGAAAAAAGAGATTGAATTAAGAAAAATTAAGTTAAAACAAATACAAGATCAATTTCAGGCTGAAAAAATTCTTCTAACACCTGAATTAATAGCAGATAGAGAACTTGAAATAAAAATTTTTGCAGATGAGATCATTTCTCTTCAAGAAAAACGCTTTGGACCTGAAGGAGATATGGTTCTTGAGAGAAATATGTTATTAAAACCTCTTCAAGACCAAGTTTTAACTATAGTTCAAGAAATAGCTAAAGAGAAAAAATACGATTTTATATTTGATCGATCTTCTGATTTAATTATGTTGTATTCGACAAAAAATTACGATATTAGCGACTTGGTAATTAAAAGAATTGAATTGCAGGAAAGAATTAAAAATAGAAATGAAAAAATTCAGGCTGCAAAAAAAGTAATTGGAAATTAAAAGAATTTTTAATAATTAATTATTTACAAATGAAAAAAATAAAATTTATTATACTGTTTTTTTTGATAACGCCCATTTTTTTTACTAATGCCCAAGTAAAAGTAGCACACATTGAGGTTCAAAAACTTATAAGTGAAATGCCTGAGGTTATTGCTGCACAAAAAGAACTAGAAAAACTTGAAAAGTCATATACTGCTGAAATGGAAAATACTTATAAAGAATTTCAAACTAAAGCGCAAACTTATGCTGCAGATGCTGCTAATCAGACTGATATAACAAATCAGGCTCGTCAAAAAGAATTAGAAACAATGCAGCAAAATATTCAGCAATACCAACAAACAGTTGCTCAAGATTTACAAAAAAAACAAGCTGACATGATGCGTCCTCTAATCGAAAAAGCTAGAACAGCTATAGAAGAAATAGCAACTGAACAAGGGTTTAACTATGTTTTAGATTCTAGTGCTGGCGGTAGTGTTATAATAGCGAATGGTGTAGACATATTGGCTGATGTAAAGAAAAAATTGGGATTCTAATCTGAACTTTATATTATTATAAGAAAAAATCTTTGAGTATTTCTGAAATCTACTTCCAATAAATAATAACTAATATGAATCAGACTACTGTGAAAGGGTTTCATGAAAAAGGAAGTTCTCTTGCAAAGTTTGAGGTCAAACCACCTATCAATCCTACTCTTAATAAAGTTTATTTTAATATTGATGATGCAGATGATTCAAACTTAGTTAAGCATCTTTTTTACCTCCCTTTTGTAAAAAAAGTAGAATTAAAAGAAGGTTTTGTCTACATAGAAAAATTTGATATTTTAGAATGGAATGAAGTGATTGATGAAGTTGCTGATGAGATTAAAGAAATATTAAATAGTACAGCTGCCTCTGAACCAAACTCAAAAGTAAAGGAATCAGTATCAATATATGCTGAAAGCACTCCAAATCCTAATGCGATGAAATTTGTGGCAAACAAAAAATTATCAACTCACTCACTTCTTTTTGATAAAATTGAACAAACTAAAGAAGCGCCAATGATTAATAAACTCTTTAAATATGAGTTTGTTAAGGAAATTTTTCTAGATGAAAACTATATTTCAATTTTAATAAAAGAAAATTTTGAATGGGATCATAAGGCTATGGAGATTAGAGAATTCATTCAGAATTATCTTAAAAATGAAGGTGAAATTATTTCAAGAAATTTTGACTTTAAAATTTTAAACAAAACAAATTTAAAGTCTAAACCTAAACTTTCAGAAATTGAGAAAAAAATTGTTTCAATCCTTGAAGAATATGTAAAACCTGCTGTTGCCTCTGATGGAGGAAATATAATCTTTGATTCATATGATAATTCAAAGCAAATTGTTAAAGTACTTTTGCAAGGTGCTTGCAGCGGTTGTCCTTCTTCAACATATACATTGAAAAATGGAATTGAAAATATTTTAAAAGATATGCTCCCTGGTAAAATTAAAGTTGTTGAAGCAGTTAATACTTGAGTAATTTAGATACTTTTTTATATAAATTCTTTAAGATAATAGGGCTCAAAGTAAGCAATATCCTCAAATTTTTTTTCCTTAAAGTATTCATAAGAGAGTAAAATCATTTCACTAGCCGATGGATACATTATGTCATCAACAAATTTTACATGTTTTCCTTTTATAATTTCTTTGCACTTAACTGATCCTTCACCAAAAAACACCCAGGTCTTTTTCTTTGAAAAATCATCAAAAACATCTTGTTTAATTATTTCAGAACTAGTTTTTTTTAAAATTTCTTTATTTGAATTCATAACCATTGTATAAACCTCCATCCTCCTAGCATCAAACATAGGAAAAAGAATCTCATCAGGTTTTGCCTTATATTTCTGGGAAAGAATCTGAAGTGAATTTAGACCAATTAAGGGGATATTCAATGCAAAGCAAAGTCCTTTTGCCGCTGCAACCCCAATTCTCAAACCAGTATATGAGCCTGGTCCCTTACCAACTGCAATTGCATCTAAATCATTAGGATTTAATTTAATTTTTTTTAGGGCTTCAGAAATAAAATTGTGTAAATTCTCACTATGTGAATAGTGCTCTGAATATATTTCAACAATAGATTTTAATTTCCCGTCCTGACTAACTGAAACAGAACAGTTTTTAGAGGAAGTTTCTATATTAAGTAAAATACTCATCTTAAAAAATTCTTAATAAGAAAGAATTTAGATTTCTATGGGAATGCCAAAATAAAATTCTAGCACTTTTAACTTGAAAATATAATCAAATTTTGCTCTAACTAAATCAGAAACTGCTGTCTCATACCTTTGCTTTATTTGGACAAAATCAAATGAATTTAAAACTCCTGCCTCAAAACGTCCAAAAGAATCATCATATGCTTTTTCCCTTGCTTGAACAGTTCTTTGTGAGGCTTGGTATAACTTATAAGAGCCCTTAGTGTCATTATATGCTTGGTTTATTGTGTTTTCAAGATCTAACTTTGTTTGCTCAAATTGATTTTTAGATCTCTCTAAATTAACTCTTGATCTTTCAACATTATTTCTTGCACTATTTCCATTAAAAACAGGAATACTTAATTGAACTCCAAAATTGTGTCCTTCATTTAAGTCAATTTGATCAAAAACTGGTAAAGGACCTACTGTTTCTCTCTCCTCTATACTAGTTAATACTTGATCTCCTGTTGTTGAAACAAATCCAATAGGAACAAAATTATAGTTGCCAGTTCCTTTTAATCGATCTGAATAGGAAATTCTAGAACTATAACCGTAAAAGGCAGCCAAACTAGGTTGAAGTGAAGATTTAGCAAGCTTAATATCATTTTCAGCTATTTCAACATTAGTCATAGCGAGTTTGATGTCATTTCTAAACGATAATGCTTTTTCAAAAATATCTTTAGGACTTTCTATAAGAATTTCAGAGAATGGAACTTCAAAATCTTCTTTAGCAACATCAAAATTTTCATAGTCTGTTATCAACAAAACTTGTGCAAGATTTATTTTTGTAATTCTCAAATTATTTTCAGCTAAAATTAAGGACTGCTCTTGCGAAGCTAAATTTGCCTCAATTTCAAGAAGATCAGATTTGATTCTAACTCCAGCATCAACTAAATTTTTAGTTCTTTCTAAATCTTTTTTTGTAATATCCAACTGAGTTTTTTGAACTTCTAGTATTTCTCTGTTAAACATAACTTGTAAGTATGAATTTGCAACAAATAATATAATATCATCTTTCATGTTATCAAGCTGATATTGCTTGGCTAAAAGTGACAAATTAGCTCTATGAAGCTGGTTAACATTGGCTAATCCCCTATAAATTGAAACTCCTAAGTTTGCTCCCATAGAAGTATATTGTGTGGTCAAATTCTCAAGAAGACCAGTGGTTATATTTTGGTTTAATCCAACATTCCAAGAATGATTTGTTTGAATATTTAATGAAGGGAAAAAATTACCAATCGCATCAGATTTATCTATTTCAGCACTCTCAAGCTCAAGCTCTGACTGCTTTATAGAAATATTTTTTTCTATTGCCAGTAAAACACATTCTTCAAGAGTCAAGATTGCCTCCTGACCATTAATAAATCCTGCATAAGAAAACATAACTCCTAGTATAAAAAACTTTAATTGTTTCATTTCTAACATATCTTTAAATCAATTTTATTCTTCTTTATCTTATTCAAATTCACCCTCTTGATTTTGACCTTGATCTTCATTATCCCCTATTTTCTTAGACTCTGTTTTATTCCAAACCTTAATCTTGTCATCCATTTTAACTCCGGAGATAATCTCTACATTAATGCCATCAGAAATACCAGTCTCAACGTCTCTTCTTTCAAATTTTTGATCACTCAACATTATTTCAACATAAGCTTTTTGAGTTTTTCTATCAAACTGAAGTAGTGATTCAGATATTGACATTATACTATCTTTTCTCTCTAAAACTATTGATGCATTTGCACTATATCCAGCTCGAACAGAAATCGAATCATTTAAAAAGACATCTCCCTCAATTTTAAATTGAACAACTCCCTGCTCCTCATTCCCTTTAGGTGCAATAAACTTTAATTTAGCGTCCATTTGTTTACCCTGTATTGCAGCTAGACTAACTTTTAAGGGCATACCAATAATCAATTTATCGACATCTGCTTCATCTACTTTTCCTTCAAAAATCATTTTTTTAAGATCTGCTATTGTGGCAATGGTTGTTCCAGAATTAAAACTATTGCTTTCAATAACTTGATCTCCTCTCTTGACAGGAATCTCAAGAATAGTTCCTGGAACTGTTGCCCTTATATTTGTATTTGCTAGAGAAGATCCTCCAGCTGAACCTAATCTAATTATCTGCAAGTCAGATTTAGAGTTTCTAACGTCTTGTCTAGCCTGGTCAAATCTAAGTTCAGAATTTTCAAAATCTTGTTTTGATATTATTTCTTTTTCAAATAAAGCTTTATTCCTTTTGTAATCTATTTCAGCATTTTTCAAAACAATTTTAGAATTAGCAAGCCTTCCTTCAGCACCATTTAAAGCTTGTTCATTTGGTACAACCTTAATCTTTGCAAGTAAATCTCCATTCATAACAAGATCCCCCTCTTCAACAAAAAGTGATTCAATAATTCCGGGGATTTGAGGTTTTATCTCAACTTCATCTTCTGGTATAACTTTTCCAGTCACAACAGTTTTTCTTTCAATTGAAGTTATATATGGAGCTTGAGTATCATATTCTACTATACTCTTACTGTTAGTTTTTATAAAATAAAGTGTTGCGAATAACACCCCAAAAAGTAGAATTGCAATTCCTAAATACCTAAATAATTTTTTCATAATTATACAAATTTAAATTTATTCTTCTCTTAATGCTTCAATTGGTTTAATTGATACAGCTCTCTGTGCCGGAATCAACCCTATAAGTGTCCCCAAGGTTATAATTATTATTAAAACTCCTATAACGTATGGAATTGGAACTGTTGGATTTGTATAGGGATAATCTGTTATATCTGCAGTTGCTGCATTGATCCCAGAAAGAACAAATGCTCCCAAAACTATTCCTATTATCCCAGCAATAAATGTTAAAAAAACTGACTCAAGAATTATCTGAGTTTTAACTTCTGAAGGGGTTGCTCCCAAAGCTCTTCGTATTCCTAATTCTTTAGTTCTCTCTTTTACAGAAATAAGCAAAATATTCCCAATACCTACAATACCAGCTATTATTGTGGCTAGTCCTACAACAAGCGAAAGAAATGTCATCCCTTTAGAAAAACCGACTATTTTCCCAAAAATTTCTCCAAGATTAATAAAACCAAAAGCTTCCTCATCATCGGGTGAAACTTTATGAGCTCTCTTTAAAATTGTCTCAATTTGATTTTCGATTTTTACAGGATCCTCTGTGTCATATGCTGCTAAGAAAAAGAAATTAACATAATTTCCATAATTATACATTCTGTTAAATGTTGTGAAAGGGATAAATATATCTCCATCACTTTCAAAACCTCCCCCCTCAACATATTTATGGACCCCTATAACTTGGAAATAAGTATTGTTAATTCTAACATATTCACCTATTGGGTCTTCATTAGGTTCAAATAATTCTTTAACTGTTCTTTCTCCAATAACACACACTTTCCTCTCTAGCTCTAAATCTTTTTCATTTATAAATCTCCCGCCATCATAAATCTTTTTACTTACAATCCTTGTATATTCAGGCGTATCACCATAAAGAGCATAATTTTCAGATTTGTTTTTTCTTATTACAAGTGGCGGAGATCCTCCATCAAAAACACCTCTTACGTTTCTTGGAGTAATAAATTGAATTCCCGGCACATTTTTTTTCAATATTTCAGCATCTTGAATAACCAGTTTTGGATTTCTACCTATTTTAAAACCTCCATAGGGTAAACTTGTTCTTTGAGTCCATACTCCCATTGAATTCATAGCTAGATTTCTAAAAGCTCTTTCAAATCCATTATCAAGTCCTTTTGCTGCGCCAGCAAGTGTAATGTATATGAATATTCCCCATAAAACACCTATAACAGTTATAACTGTTCTAGTTTTATTTTTAGAAATAGAGCTAAAAATTTCTTGCCAAGTATCTCTGTCAAAAATTATTTTCAAACTATTCATCTCGAAGAGCAATTATGGGTTTGATTCTTGCAGCACGTTTAGCGGGAATATATCCAGCAATTGCACCAAATATAATTAAAATAAAAGTTGAAATCATAGCTGTGGAAAGGTCTACATATGGATTCTTTATAAAATAATCTTCCTCAAGAGCATTTCCAATATTTTTAAGTAATACCATTCCAGAAGCTAAACCAAAGTATCCGGAAATTAAGGTTATAAAAACAGATTCCTGGAGAATCATTGCAATAACACTTTTAGGACTTGCTCCTAATGCCTTTCTAATGCCCAATTCTTTTGTTCTCTCTTTGACAACAAATACCATGATATTAGATATCCCTATTATTCCAGCTATTAAAGTTCCTATAGCCACAAATATTACAATTGTCTCCAATACTCCTGCAAAATCTTCATTCCGCTTTAATTCATCAGCAACGTTTCTAATAAAAATACCGCTTTGATCTGTAGGATCAATAATTTTTTTCTTTTTTAAAAAAAGACGTAATTTTTTTTCAAGAGAAATAGCGCCTGAATGCCCAATAGAGGGTTTATAAGCAATAATTATCTGATCAACTTTATCGTTTGCTTTTTCTATTAATTGTCTTGTTGTATATGGTATATAAATAAAGCTTTCCTCATTATCTCCCCCAGCATCCTGAAAAACACCTATTACTTTAAAGGCTATCTTTCCCACATCTAAATATTTACCCATTGGATCCTCACCTCCAAAAAGATCAGTAGCAACTTTCCTCCCAATTACTGCATATTTAGTTTTATCCTTTATATCTACTTCATTAATAAAACGACCCTTTGTTATTATTGTTCTTTCAGCTGCCTGGTGAGATGGCGCAACAGCTCTTGTAGTATAATTATCAGATTTGTTATTGTACTTTACTGATGCACCTCTTGAAATTCTTGGAGTTATATACTCAAGAAACAATGGAAAATTAATCTTTATGGCTTCAATGTCACTGTTTTCAAGTTCAATTCTTCTCTTAGCTTTAAATCCTTTATATGGTTTAGAAGTTCTTCCGGGAAAAATTCTTAAAACATTTGTAGCATCATCTACAAAAAATTCCTTAAAAGTATTTTGCAGGCCATTTCCAAATCCAGAAAGTATAACAAATATGAAAATACCTAAAGCAACAGTAAATCCAGAAAGTATGGTTCTAAGCTTATTCTTTCGAATGGTTTCAAATATTTCTTGCCAACTATCTCTGCTAAACATTTTACTTTACTATTATTTGTTTTATTTTCTTGTCTTCAACAATAACTCCGTCCTTTAATTTAACTATTCTTTTACACATCTTAGCAATATCATCCTCATGAGTAACAACTAAAATTGTTTTACCCTCATTGTTAATTTTTTGAATTAACCCCATTATTTCATACGATGTGGTTGAATCTAATGCCCCAGTTGGTTCATCTGCAAGAAGAACCTTAGGTTTTGAGGCCATAGCTCTTGCTATAGCAACCCGTTGTTTCTGACCTCCAGATAGTTCACTTGGCAAGTGAGTTGCCCAAGGTTTAAGACTGACACTATCAAGATATTCCATGGCTTGTTTTTGTCTTTCTTTTCTTGACATCCCTTGGTAATAAAGCGGCAAAGCTACATTTTCAAGTGCATTTTTATAATTGATTAAATTAAATGATTGGAAGACAAAACCTAAAAATAGATTTCTATATTTTGCAGCTTTCTTTTCATTCAAATTTTCAATCAAAACATCATCTAGGTAATAACTGCCTTCATCGGCAACGTCAAGCATTCCTAAAATATTTAAAAGTGTTGATTTACCTGATCCCGAAGATCCCATTATTGCAACTAATTCTCCTTTTTCAATATCGAGATTTATTCCCTTAAGAACATGAAGCGAAGTGGCTCCAGTTTTGTATGACTTGTGAAGACTTTTAAGGTTTATCATTTATTTAATTTCTTTGCAATATTAGTAAATTTAATTCGCTGCAATTAAAATAATTCCATAATTGTTTTTAATATTTTTTGAATAAAAGTTATTTCATCAGCAGTCACAAAAAAATTATTTTGAGACGAGAAAAATCCATTTAAAAAAATTTTGTTAGAATCAATCATTAGATTGAAAAAAGAAATTACAGAAAGACCAAAAATCATTACTAGTCCCGAATCTTTATAGGTTTGCAAGGTATTAAAAAATTGCTCAAAAGATTTTTTCCCTCTTGAAGTAATTCTACATTTTGTTTTAGGATAATTATTTTGAAATGTCTTTTCAATCTTAATATATCCAACACCTTTGAGCTTTTTCAATTGAATGCTTAGATTTCCTTGAGAAGCGTTTGTTTTTTCTTTTAAAAAAGAAAAATTACAATTATCCACTGTCAAAAGTATTGACATTACTTCAAGTCTTATCTGATTTAAAAATATTTTATTTAAATTTTTATTCATTTATCTTTTATAATAAAGGCTTAGCCCTGGTAATAAAAAGCCAAAGAAAATAGCTGCCGAATTAATTAATAATAAATTCAAATCAGGGTTTGTCAAAATATATAAATAAATAAAAAGCAAAATAATTCCACCAATACTTATAGAATTATTCCTTATAATTCTCCCAGTGGTTAAAGTAGTGACTCCAATTAAAAATATAATTGATGCAACAGGAAAGTGCCCAATAATTAGAGACGAAAGAATTAATATAAGCCATGAAATTCCAAATACACCCCATATTATAGATAAAGATCTTCCAACAACAGTTTGGAATCCCATTTTCTGAACTATTTTAATGTTATAATACATGGTATAGATCAATCCTATTAATGGAAGTACTGTCCAATATATTAAAGTAGAATACTTAGACATTTCAACAATTGAACTAAAGAAATAATGAAAAAGACTCATTGAAATAGTCAAAACTCCCCAAAAAATAAAATTAAACGCCAATGGCTTTAAATCCTCTTTCGCTTTATTAATTGCATCATTTATTATTTTAATTTGATCTTCTGCTTTCATCTTTATAAAAATTTATACAAAAATAAACTAGTTTATAAAATAAACAACAATAATCAAAAAAAAATTAATTGCTTTTTAGTGTCTTGTAAATCTTCCATCCAACAAATCCTACTAGGATGTAAGGGATAATCATCAAATATTTTATCCCATCATTAATTCCTTCTGCTAGTTCTTGACCCTCTTGAGATTCTATAACTGCTCTACACATAGAGCACTGTGAGTTAGCATAAAAGGAAGAAAATAAGAAAAGGAGTAGAGTGATTTTAATTTTCATTGTTATGAGTTATTTCTAATAATATGGAGAAATCATAATATAAACTATTACACCTGTCACAGCTATATAAAGCCACAATGGGAATGTTATTT
Source organism: Flavobacteriaceae bacterium (assembly GCA_029245825.1). Taxonomy (GTDB): domain Bacteria; phylum Bacteroidota; class Bacteroidia; order Flavobacteriales; family Flavobacteriaceae. The sequence continues at coordinate 11,630 of JAQWON010000047.1, read as the reverse complement.
TTGCTATTTTTCGATGACTCTCAAAATGCCTAGATATAGCCCTCACGTATGTTATTAATACAAGAGGAATAATAAAAATGGAAAGCAAAATGTGAGTTATCAAAATAAAATAATAAACATATCTAATGTATCCATCGCCCCCATATGGTGTTGGTTCAGAAGTCATATGATAAGCAACATACATGATTAAAAAAATCAATGATAATGCAATAGCAATTTTCATCAAGGTCTCATGTGTTTTTATTTTTTTATTCTTAATTGCAAAAAGAGCTAAAACTAATATAACTGCAGTTAAACCATTAATTGTAGCATAAATTGGAGGAAAAGAATCAAGAGGTTCAACATTAGGCAGTCTGACATTAAATAATATCAATACAACTAAAGGTATCAATATAGATACAAAAATTATCAACCCTCTGTATTTTAATTTTTCGTTTTTCATCTTTAATTTATTCTTTCAAAAGAATATTAATATCTTCAATTAAAATGTCAACATCATTTACATTATCTTCTCCTTCATCAACTCCTGAATAATAAACAATAGGGTTATCAAAATTATCCACCCTTGATCTTAAATAACCCCTCTTATCAATCAAAGCAAAATACCCTTGATGTTCAAAACCACCTGCAACATCAGGATTAATGGCTGCAAAGATATTAAATCCCGAATTAGCCAAATTAAAAACAGTTTTTTCGTCACTTGTTAGAAAGTGCCAATTTTGAGATTTAACATTATATGATTCAGAATATTTTTTTAAAATATGGGGGGTATCATATTCTGGATCAATTGTAAATGATGCAATCCCAAAATCATATCGGTCATAAAAAAAATCATCTATGATTTTCATGTTTTTATTCATTATTGGACATATTGATGGACATGATGTGAAGAAAAACTCAACAATATATACCTTGCCTAAAAAGTCTTCGTTTCCTATTAATAAACTATCTTGATTGAACATCAAAAACTCGGGAACCTTTTTTGGTTCATTGTCAATGTTCAGATAAGAGAGAGGCTTAGCAGGGACAGACCTATTGTCCTCAACTATTGATCCTGAACTTATTCGATCAAATATTTTAGGTATAGAAAAAATTCCAAAAAGAAGAATAAGAACAAAAAGCAAAACGAAATAGTAATATTTTCCCATTATATAATTTTACGGTCTATTATATTTCTTTAAAGCTCTTCTGTACTCAGCAAGAATAACCTTAACATCATCAACCATCTTATTATTAATTTCTGCAACAGACTGAGCATTAAATCCAAATAAAATTTCTTTATCATCATCGTCTCTTCCTCTAAGATTTTTCTCTTTGTCAATAATAAAAACTAAGGGCGTACTATCTGAATTAGATAAATTAAATGGAGTTTTTAAACTATTAAATAAATTTTTTACTTCATCTGAATTCCCAAAAATAAATTTCCACTTAACAAGATCTGTACCAACCCCCTCTTTTAATTTATTTTTCAGGTTTTCTATTTCTTTTTCTTGGCCTTCTAATAAAACAATTACAAACTGAAAGTCATTGAATTCATAAAATCGTTTATATATTTTCTGATTAAGATTAAGTGCTTCTGTTTTTTTATTTATTACATCATTCCCCCAAAAACCTAAGATAGAAATATGATCTTCAAATTTTATAATATCCCCAGAAAGACTATCCCATGAACTAATTTCATTTATATCCTCAGAAAGAATTGGTAAAAGAGCAAAATTGTTTTTTCCCGAAGCAAAAAAAAGATATATGAATACCGGGAAAACAAAAAGTACTATAAGTACAAAATATTTTTTTGTATTACTATTTAACACAATACTTTATAATAAATCTAAAAATTCCAACTGACAAAACCTTCAAACATTACATCAAAAATATAATCAGCTTCAAGAAAAAGAATAAAAACTAGATATGGAATTAATATTACCAACGGCAAAACTATGGAGTTCTTTAAACTTGATTTTTCATCTCGCATATGCATAAAATCCCAAGTAATATAATATGCCTTAACAAGTGTAAGAATTACAAATATCCAATTCAGTAATTTCATTCTCATGAAATAGACAGATAAAAAATCAGGCTTTATAATACCTAAAGCAACTTCAATTATAGTTACAATTGACAAAAATATAAGAACACCCCATATTTTTTGCTCGTTTGATTTAAACTTGATCAAACCTCTAAAAATTTCTAGTTTATGTTCTTCTAGTGACATTTTAATTAATTTTTATACTAAATAGAAAAAAGTAAATACAAAAACCCAGACTAAATCAACGAAGTGCCAATAGAGTCCAACTTTTTCTACCATATCATAATGGCCCCTTTTTTCATAAGTGCCTAGTATGATATTAAAAAATATTATAATATTGAGGACTACTCCAGAAAAAACGTGGAACCCATGAAAGCCAGTTATGAAGAAAAAGAAATCAGCAAAAAGAGGGTTCCCATATTCATTCCTAACTAAATTAGCTCCTTCAACCACTAGTATGGCCGAGTCTATTTTCATGAGTGACTCATCTCGACTTAAAACAATTTTATCTCCGTTCTCATCAATTTTTTGAATTCTAATAAGAATATTTGGATTGGCTTTAAATCCTTTTTTAACTTCATCAATTGAAAATTCAGGTAGTGATTTTTCCGTTTTAAACCATATGCCATCATTTTTATTCTGAGTTGATCTTTCAGTAGGAATTCCAATAGCAAAATCAGATAGAGAAACCCTTTTTTTTTCTTCAGCACTGAGAAACTGTAAAATTTGCCCTCCTCTTGTTTCAACAGCGCCGTATTCTCCTTTGATAAAATTTTTCCATTCCCAAGCCTGTGAACCAACAAAAATAGCTCCTCCAATTATAGTCAAAAACATATAAAAAGCTGTTCTAGATTTATTCATATGATGTCCAGCATCTACAGCTAAAACCATTGTAACAGAAGAAAATATTAATATAAATGTCATTAGTGCAACATAGTACATTGGAGCGTCTACACCATGAAGAAATGGGAAGTGAGTAAAAACTTCATCTGCAATGGGCCAAGAATCTATAAACTTGAATCTAGAGAATCCATAAGAAACGAGAAAGCCAGAAAAAGTAAGTGCATCTGATACAATAAAAAACCACATCATTAACTTGCCGTAACCAGCATTTAAGGGTTTTTGATCTCCACCTTCCCATACATTTGCCTCTTCATAAGATTTCGAAACAGATACCTCCATAAAGTTTAAAAATAGGTTACAAATTTAAATATTTTAATGGTAAAGCTTTACAAATAAGAATAAATATATCCACAAAAATCCAAGAAAATGCCAAAATGTGTGAGCGAGTTCAAAGCCAAGCCTATTTTCTCCAATATATTTCCCAAAAGATAAATTATAGTATACAACAACCAAACTAATAAACCCTGCTAATAGATGAGCCAAGTGGAGTAAAACTAATACATAAAGGTAAGATGTAGTTACTGAACTTTCGGCTCCAGTAAAGTAAAACCCCTGATTAATAATTGAATTAAAACCTCGAAACTGAAAAAAAACAAAACAGATTGCAGAGGCAAAAGTTGCTAAAAGAAAGATTTTTGAAAAGCTGATTTTTTTAACTTTTAATTTATTTTTTGAGAGATAAAAAAACAAACTGCTTAGTATTATAAAAATTGTACTTATTAAAAAGTCATTTGGTATTATAAAATCTGAAAGCCAATCTGCCCTTTTGCTACTTACAATAAATGCACTGGTTAAACCAGCAAAAGTCATTGAAATACTAATCATCCCAATCCAAAGCATCATCTTTTTTGCTCTACCCATTTTTATATTGATATCATTACTCATTTTGTGTTTTATAAAAATTTATCAATAACATAAATTATTTGAAGGAAAGTAATATAAATAATACTAAATCCCATAAGTTTTTTTGCAGATGATTTATCTTTTTTCTGCATTAATTTTAAAGAAAAAAGTAAAAAGAATAATCCCAAAATAAGGATTAATGATGCTGCAGGGATTGACAAGATTAAATTCCCAGAATACGAGGTAACAGGAGTTAATGAAATAATAATTGTCCATAATGTATAAAAAACTATTTGAAATGCAGATGCATTATCTCTTTTACCACTGGGGAGCATTTTAAACCCCGCTTTTTTATAGTCCTCATGCATCATCCATCCAATAGCCCAAAAATGGGGGAATTGCCAAAAAAATTGAATCATAAACAATATTCCAGGTTCAATGCCAAATTCTCCAGTTGCTGCAACCCAACCTAACATGAATGGAATTGCTCCAGGAAAAGCCCCAACAAAAACAGATAGAGGAGTGACTCTTTTTAAAGGAGTATATAAACAGGTATATATAAGGATTGAAATAACACTAAAGAATACTGTTTTAAAATTTATACTGTAAAAAAAAATGTGCCAAGTAACGAAAAAATTATCCCTAAAATTATCGCAGTTGAATTTGACATTCTATTAGAAGGCAAAGGGCGATTTTTTGTTCTATTCATTAATCCATCTTTTCCCCTCTCAATTAATTGATTAAAAATACTAGAGGCACCAGCCATAGAATATCCACCTATTGAAAGCAAGAATAATGTTAAGAAATTAATATTTTCTGCACCTAAAAAATATCCAGCTATTGAAGAAAACACAATACTAAATGACAATCTAATTTTTGTCAATTGCATTAAATTGATAAAAAAAGATAAAAAACTAAAAGAAATCGTTTTTGATTGCTTTATTTGAGTATTTATCATCTATGAAAACTCTCTGAAATGAAATTTTGAAATTATCCTGAAAATTATTGTAATCTAAATGTTATAGGTATACTAAATGGGACTCTAACGGCTCTTCCTCTTTGCATTCCTGGAACCATTCTAGGCAGCCTACCTATAATTCTCTCTGCCTCACCTTCAAGATTTTTGTCAGGTCCTCGAGATCTAATGTTAATGATACTGCCGTCAGTGGATATTACAAAACTAACATAAACCCTTCCTTGAATACCCATCTCTTGGGCAATTTCTGGATACCTAAAATTCTTTTTTATATGCTGATTAATTTTCTCTTGAAAACAATCTCTCCTTTTACTTTTTGCTACTCTTTCACAACCGGGATATACTGGAACATCCTCAATCACAGCAAAGGGAACATCTATGTCATCATCAAATTCTTCGACTTCAATTTCTTCAACCTCTACAATATCATCTTGATCTGTTTCTGTAGATTCAATTATTGTTTCCTCTACTTCTTCTTCATCTTCAACTATTTCTATAACCTCAGGAGCTGGTGGTGGTGGTGGTGGTGGTGGTGGTGGTGTTTTTAATTGTTCAGTAATAGGAACCTCTTCATCGTCATCATCATCAACGTCCAAAGCTTCGTAACCATAATTAGACCTGTCATATGTCTTATATTCAATTGCCCTCCATGAAATAAATAGAACAAAGGCTAAGCCAATCACGAAATAAAGACCGCTGTTTTTTGACAAGTCTGCCTTTGGATTTTTTTTTGGTTGCATTGAACTTTAAATTTACAAACGCTAATCTATAAAAAAATGGATTATAAACAAACAACTAATTTTTATAAATCACCCGCCTATAATATTTTTATAACCACTACTATCAAGTAACTCTTTTATTTGATCAATATCTTCAATTTTAATCTTAATAATCCATCCAGATTCATAGGGTTCATTATTAATTATTTCAGGTGATTCCTCAAGAGCTGAATTGACCTCTAAAATTTCTCCCGTGAGGGGCATGAAAAGATCAGAAACTGTTTTGACGGCCTCTACAGTTCCAAAAACAGAATCTCTTTCAAATAAATCCCCTTGGGCATTAATCTCAACATAAACAATATCTCCCAATTCGCTCTGTGCAAAATCAGTAATTCCAACAATAGCAATGTCACCATCTATTTTAACCCACTCATGATCATTAGTGTATTTTAAGTTATCAGGGATGTTCATAATTTTATCTGATTTTGGCAAATGTAATAGATTTGTAATTAGTTGCCAAAATTGTACCTTATAGTAACACCTGATCTTATTGAGTTTTGAGGAAATGCAGTAGATATAGCAAATTTTGAAAAATTATGATCATAAAAAAATAGACTAGTTAAATTTTTAGAAAGTGCATAATCAGCTGTAATCTTAATAGACATAATTGTTTGTCCAGCTGTTACTTGATTACTGTCATATTCCAAATTTCTCAATACAGTTATATTTTCTCTCAAAGAAAAATCTCCTTTCAAGTTTAGGTCTCCATTAAGAATAAACCTTCTCCCCCCAATATTACTTCTGACTCTTAAATTCTTAATCCTGTATCCTAATCCCAATATATATTCGTTGCCATTTGACTCAGTTATAAGATTATTATCTAAGCTCAAAGAAAGAGCCCTGTCTTTTTTAATCTCTCCTAAAATCTTCAAAGAGTTCTTAAATTCAAGATCTAATCTAACAAGAGGATTGAATTGTTCGACCAAATTTATATTTGAAAATAATTTCGATGTTAAGAAGTTCCCTTGTCTATCTGTCATAAAAGGGTTGAATGGATCATATTCAAGATTTGATTGGAAATTAGTTATAGTATAACTTGCACGATATCCATGAGCTATTGAAAATCTTCTAAAGATTTTTTTAATTGCTTCTATTTTAGAAAGTCCAGAATATTTAACATTCCAATTTGGCAGCGGTGTTTTTTTCATCGGATCCAAGCTAATTCGATTAACATTTGATCCAGTGTAAGCAGATAAAAATGAATTTACTAAAACTTCTTGATGATTTTTTCCATAACCAAAGGGGTAACCTTCCTTATCAAACTGATCTTGAAACAATATGTTTCTGTTTGAGAATCTTTTTGCAATAAAGAATAAATTTTTTCTAAAAATTTCAAAATTTGAGTTTTTTGTTCCCTCTGAATCCTTAAAAGAAGTTCCAATCATAATAGTAGATACGCCAAAATTTCCATATTTATTAGGAGTTAAGGCCATATACTCCTGATTTTCGACGCGGAAATTTTCAGACAAGTTTTCTGAGTAATTACTTTCCATATTTAAATCAATAACTAAGTCTCTAACTGGATTTATTTGAGCTATTAATCTAAATTTATTATTGTGAATTTGTTCAAAAGCTTCATTAAAATTTGGAAACTTAGTTAACCAACCTCGCCTTGCAGATTCATATCTTATATCTGCCTGACTACCCATTGTAAAACCAAAAGAAGGATCTAAAGTTCCCATAAAACCAACACCTTGAAGATACCCTGGCAAAACCTTCCCGTTATTTTCAGAATAATTTATTTGTATTCTTTTTAATAATGATAAAAAATCTACTATTGAAGCTGTTGCTCTTTTTATCCCCCCCATCTCTTTTCTTTCTTTTTGATCTTTTGATAAACCTAATATTTGATACAACTTGTTAAAAGAAATCGAACCTGATAAAACTTTAGTATTTGCATTTTGAATTGTATTAACTCTGCCCAATAATTCCCCGTTATCATTTTCTACATTAGCAAGAACATCAGAGCCTCTTTGCCAACTAAAATCACCCGTATAACTATAGCTAGCGTCTATAAAGTTTAGAAAGGGGAAATAATCAAATGGTATCTTATAGTTTAATGTTGCTGATTGAAAGTGTCGATTGGTCTGACCAGTATTCCATATCCCATCCCAAATACCAAGCGTTTTATCGACAGTTTGATAACCTTCTTCGTTTTGATCATTAAGAAAATTTTTTACAATATTATTATTTGATGCTTGGAAAGTAAACCTCAATGATTTTGTCAAATTATGATTTAAATTATAGGACCAATCAAAAAGATAGTTTCTTAATTGTAGATCTGGTAAAGCTATTTGATTAGATGTATCTATCCCTTCCATATAAATTTGTCTAAATCTTTGGCTTTTAAAATCTCTACTTATTCTAGAAGTTACAGCTATCAAATCCGGTAATAAATTAAAATTTATTTCTTTCAACCAATCCCAATACTTCTTCTTATCAAATAATTTGGAGTCCTTAAATAAATAAAACTCCAAGGGCTTAAACCTATATCCATAATTTGCTCCCATTTGAAGACCAAGATCTTTCTGATTTTCTATCTCATAATCATTATGTTTTACCTCATTATAAGAATATGAAAAATCAAAATTCTCCGGACTATAAAACCTTTGCTTAGATTTTCCTGTAGAGTTCTTTCTAACTCCAATTAGATTAATACTTTTTCTTTTTGTGTAAAATACAGCCTGATCCTTTATAGAGTCCTTTTGAGTTGATCTTTCACTAGAATCCATACGATCTTCAAGTAAAATATCTTGATAAAAAGGATCGTACTCTGGAGTTAAAAATTCTTCCCCCAAATTGATACTAAGTGGTACTTGTAATCCCCATTTTTCTGGGAAAACTTTACCTAAATTAATTTCTGAGATAATATCATATTGCTTCATGTCCTCCCGATTACTTTGATTTGGACTTTGATCTATTGCGCCAAATCCAATTGTAGAAAGTCTTCCAGTTGCAGAAATAGATGCAAAATCAGCAATATTAGCGTCTAGTGTGCTAATAGATGCCCAACCATCCTTCCTTTCTATACCTGCTATTCTTAGCTCATTAAACCATACTTCCCCACAAAGATCATTTCCAAAATCTACAGATGGATTTTTTAAGCCAATCATTAATGTCTTTATAGATCCTAATGAAGGATTTCCCTTAACTGAAAACTTATATTTTTTATCTCCAGGCAAACTGGTAATTGAACTAAATTCTTGTATAAAATTCATCTCCTCATCAAAATATGAAGCTACAGTCAAAAGTCCATTATTCAATGATTTAGCTTTAAGTTTTGAAAGCAATGAAATTGGAATGTCAATAGAATTTGATTCAGGATGCCAAACCTCCTCTGCGTTTAATCTATTAGCGCCATCTTCTTGATAGCTTGAGGGTTTCAAGGGGATTTCAATTTGATAATAATTGTCTTTGAAGTCAGATCCTAAGCGAATAAATGCAACCATTCGGTTATCATAACCTGCGTCTATCCCATCTCCTGGTAATGGATTTTCTCCAAATATGGACTCAGCATGTATAAACATTTTTAATGATTTGTATTGTCTAAAATCAAAATCAACATTTTTATAAACGGCTCGGTAATCCATTGGTTGTAAATCGCAAACTCTAAAAGATAATGATTGTTCATTTTGACGAACAATTGTATTATTATTATTAATCTGCTCCCTTTCAATATCTGGAGGGAGTACATAATTTATTGGAATTCTGTTTTCATTCTCTAAAATATTAACAGTACTAATATCAACTGTAGTATTTAGATTCTTTTTAATGTTATCATTTAAGGGCTTATTGTATCGACGCCAATCTCCTCTTACCAAATCGAGAGTCCCAAACCTTAAAACTACTCTTTGGGAAAATCCTCCAAGAACAAGCCTCATAAATCTGATGGATCTCAGATCTTCGATTGAATTGATTGCTTCAAAATAATCACTAAATTGAGTTTCTTCATAATAGCTTTTTTGGACTGGAATTTTGAACTGAATCCATCTTGTAGTTATTTCATCTCCATTAGGTAAAGAAACTTTTACATTTTCACGGACGTCACTTATAAAAGGATGATTACCAACCCCCATAGATTTTCTTATTGGCACTTTATACTCAAAGTAGCTGTCAATTGTATTCATACTTTGATCCCGATTAATGTCCTCTGAATCAGGTTCCGTAGTATTTCCTCTTTGCTCATTTGAAAACTCAATAGGAGAATTTCCATCAGTCCCATTATAATTCTTATATCTATCTAATACAGATCCTTCGGCTTCTCCAAAAAATTCATAATTATCATTAGCAGGATCATCATCAGGTCCGTTAGTATAAATTTCCTTCTCCTGCTCATCTGATAAACCATCAAATCCAACATCTTGATAAACCCTATCCTCTGGAATAGTATTAAAAGCATATAATAATGATTGAGTTGCAGGTACCTTTCCCCATGTAGTATCATGTGTTAAATTCGAAGAATTTATTCCAGGCAATCCATTTTCATATTGTTTCCTTCCGTCTTTAAGAACATCCTCAGATATATTCCCTAGATGGAAATAAAGATTACCTAAATTATCTTTTGCGCTTTCAATATTTGAAAAAGTATCAAGTAACCAAAATTCAATAAATTCGACATTTGATTGTTCAAAGTTTGTTGAACTTATTGGCCGCATAATTCCTGCCCAATTTTGATCTAAATCACTTTTAAAACCCTCTAAAATTGAATTATTGTAGGGGCCTCTTTCATCAGGATAATAAGCTAAATCAAAAGTTGTCTGAACAGTTGTTGTCCCCTGAACTAGATCTTGTTCGGGAAAAATTTCTTTAATAAAAATTCTGCGTGTTTCATTCAAAGAAATATCATTATTATTAATGCCCTGAGGTCTAGAACCAGTATAAAAAATTGGGTCAATAGAATACCAGGCCATTTTAGCTCTTCCATATCCAGATGAAATATCTCCATTGGGTCTACCCGATCCCTTAAAATTTTTAAACGGAACACTTGATAAATTCCATGCAGAAAAACCTTTAATATCAATATTTGTTTGAGCACCTTCAAAATCATCAACATAAACATTTGATTCTCCTTGCAATTGGGTGTTTCTTGGATCTCCAGAAATTAGCTTAGCAACCTCTCCTCTGAATGAAATAATTGATTTTACATCTGTAGAAATTGTAGGTATCTTATTTACCAAACGAGTAAGGAATGGAGCTTCTGTTGAAAAATTTGTATTTAAGCCAATCATTGTATTGTTAACTGGCTCAGTTCCATAATTTGCCTTTTGAGTTAAAGGATTTTCACTTAAATTAAGTAAAGTCCCTCCTAATACTATTTTTTCATTAATCTTATGTGAAATATTGATTCCTGAAAATCTTTTATTCTGTTGGTTAAAGAATGAATTATTTTCAACAGATATATTTATTGGAATATTTGAAACCTCAAGAGCTGGATCTAAAATTTTAACTCTACCTATTTCATAATTTACAGTATAATCAATTCCCTCAGTTAAAATCCTTCCTCCAGCAGAAACTTTAACAGATCCTCTTGGAACATTAAAAGCACCTATTGGGATTCCATCTCCCGCTTCAGATTTGTACCTCCCCTTTAATTGGAATTTATTTTTCTCAGAAATTTCCATTGCTGCTGCCTTTGTTAACGAATACATTTCTTCAAAAACATAATGCTTCTGATTGGCATTATATGACTCTTTGTTATTATAATCCTCTTGCTGAGAATTTGGATTATCTAAAATCTTAAAAAGATATTCCCCAAATGGCTCAACGGTTGGAAAAATAATTCTCCCATACCTTGGTTCTATTGTAATTCCAGGAACATAATCAAAAAAACCATCGCCTTCAGGTTGGGGGTCTCTATAAAAATTAAGTCTATCTAAACTAAAAGTATTAAGCAAAATTTGATTCTCAAGATTTTCAGGCCAAATAGATTCATCAACGGCAGAAATATAATTAACTGGTGATGGGTTGGAGTAAAGAATATTTAAACGGAAATTTTCCTCGGCAAGTTGAAATGCACCAGTATTATATATGTTTTTCATCATTAAATCCCAAATAGGTTGCCTAACATCAGTGATATTACTTTTTAAAAGCTTAACTATTAAAC
>JAQWON010000039.1 GCA_029245825.1 Flavobacteriaceae bacterium | reverse complement strand
TGATACTTTCTATTAGTTCTTTTAAATTAGAATTAAGTTTTATCATTTAATATTTTAATTTTACAAATTTATTACTTTTTAGGTTCTAAACACTTGAATTAATGTCCAATTTCAATATAATCAAACTTGATGCCATATCTTCTACAAATGATTGGTTGAAGGAAAAATATGATAAAAATACATGTATGGATGGTGATTTGATATGGGCAAATGAACAAACAATGGGCAGAGGTCAAAAAAGCAATAAATGGTTGTCTGAACCGGGAAAAAACCTAACTTTTAGTTTTTTTAAAGTATTAAAGTCATTAAAAGTAAATGATCAATTTATAATTAATTGTTCAGTTTCAACTGCAATTATAAATGCTTTAAAAAAAATCCATGTTCCAAATTTAAGCCTAAAGTGGCCTAACGACATTTTGTCAGATGATAAAAAAATTTGTGGTGTTTTGATTGAAAATTACATTAAAGGAGATGCTATTGTAGGTTCAATTATAGGGGTTGGGTTAAATATTAATCAGACTGATTTCAATAATATTAAATGCGCTAGTTCTGTATTAAATAAGACTGGGAAAGAGTTTGATTTAGAATTTATTTTAAACTTATTATTAAATTCTTTTATGGAATCTTTTAAATTTTGTAAAAGCGAAAGCAAAGAATATTTGATTAGAGAGTATGAAAAATTACTTTTTGCTAAAAATCGACTTTCTAAGTTTGAAGTTAATAATCAAACTTTCAATGCTACTATTATGGGAATTGATTTAGATGGCAAACTAGTTCTTCAAAATGAAAAAAAAGAAATTCTTATGTTTTCCAATTCTACAATTAAAATGATTTACTGAATTGGAGACCATTTTGAAGGATTTTTTTTCCATGAACTCAATAATTCAAGTTGATTAGAAGAAATATACCCATCTTTTAGAGCTTGATTAATCAAGAAGTCGTAACTAGAAAGTGAATTAACTTGTATTTTTTCAGATTGAAATTTTTTTATTGCAAAATTAAAACCATAGGTAAAAATTGAAATCATTCCTTTAACATTCATGCCATTGTCTTTCAATATATTTATTGCATTCAAACTACTCATACCAGTTGATATAAGATCTTCTAGAACAATCACATTTTTATTTTTTGCAATGAGACCCTCTATTTGATTTTTTCTTCCATGTTTTTTTGGTTCAGGTCTTACATATATGAAAGGTGAATCTAATTTATTTGCTACCAGAGCTCCAATTCCAATGGCTCCAGTCGCTACTCCAGCAATAATATTTTGGTTCCCATAAATTGAAATAACTTGATCTGCAATTGATTTTGTTAAATAACTTCTTATCTCAGGAAACGACAAAGCAAGCCTATTATCACAGTAAATAGGAGACTTCCAACCACTAGCCCATTGAAAACAATTTTTAGTATTCAATTTTATTGCATTTATTTGTAAAAGATATTTAGCTGTTTGTATAGCTATGTCGTGATCAAAAACCATTAATGTAAATGTATAAAGTTTTTTTCAATCAAAAACCTATAATTTTAAGTACACAGATAATTAAAAATGATGATAGCTGTCCTCTTTTTTACATTAAGTTTTCTGTTGCAGATAAAATTATTTCTGCTTTAAAGAAAAAAAGTATAAGTTCAGTTGTTTTATATCATCCGAAAAAGGAGAAGCTGGAAATGCATTTTAATAAACTTTTTTCAATAGTTGAAGCCGCAGGAGGACTAGTAATTAATGAATTAAATCAATACTTATTTATTTATAGAAATAAAAAATGGGATCTTCCAAAGGGTAGAATGCGTAAAAATGAAATGATTATTGATGCAGCAGTTAGAGAAGTAGGGGAAGAGACTTCGGTAAGAGATTTAATTGTAAAAAAACAACTTCCCATAACCTATCATATTTTCAAGAGAAATCACAAATATAAACTTAAGAAAACATATTGGTATTTGATGGAAACCTCATATAATGGACAATTAGTTCCTCAATTAAATGAAGGAATTGAGAAAGTTGTTTGGAAAAATAAAAATGAAATTGATTTACTTATGAAAAACGCTTATAAAAATATTGAAGTTTTATTAAACCAGATCTTGTAAATTTTAATTTATAAATTAAAACACAAGATTTTTAGGGACTAAATGTTTATACTCTCCTTTGTTAGCAATAATTTCTCTGACTATACTACTACTAATGTATGATGTACTCGGAGATGTTGGTAAAAAAATAGTTTCTATACCTGAAAGTTTTCTGTTGGTTAGCGCTATAGTTTTCTCAAACTCAAAATCTCCAGGGTTTCTTATTCCCCTTAGAATAAAACCAGCATTTTTTTTCTTACAAAAATCTATGGTTAAGCCTTCAAAACTTTCTATCTCAATAGATTGAAATGTCTCAAAAGTTTTTTTTACAAATTCTATTCTATTGACTATCGGGAACATATATTTTTTTTCGCTATTTGAACCAACTCCAATGATAATCTTATCAAATAAGTTTATACCTCTATTTACAATATCTAGATGCCCTAAAGTAATGGGGTCAAATGAACCTGGGAAAACAGCAATTTTCATTAGTTTATCTTTTTTTTTCATTCAAAGCTAATAAAAGCATAGATTCAAAAAGTTCTTTAGTAGAAATATTTGCAGCAGAAATTTGCTTTGGAATAATACTTTCCTCAGTCAGGCCAGGAACAGTATTTATTTCTAAAAGATGAGGTTTGTCATTAACAATTATAAAATCGATCCTGATTATTCCTTTTAAATTTAGTTTTTGATAGAGATCTTTTGAGATTTTATTAATCGTTTTTTTTATTTCTTCTGAAATATTAGCAGGGGTGATTTCTTTTGCTTTACCCTGATATTTAGCTTCATAATCAAAAAAATCTTTTTCTGAAACTATTTCGGTTATTGGAAGGGGAATAATTTCATTTTGATTACTATAAACACCTATAGAGACCTCCACACCTTATAATTCAGATTCAACAATTATTTCATTACCTTCTTTAAAAGCGGATTTAATTCCATTATTTAAGTTTTCTTTAAATTTGATTCTACTAACTCCAAAGCTACTTCCAGACGAATTTGGTTTTACAAAACAAGGAAGTCCAATCTCTTTGATTAATTTTTCAATATTTACGTTATCATTTTTATTTAATAAAATAGATTTCGCCGTTAAGACATTATTTTCTTTTGCAAAATCAATGCATCTTTTTTTATTGAATGTTAATTCTGCCGAGTTGCTATCACAACTTGTAAAAGGGATATCTAAAGATTCTAAAATACCAGCAAGTTTTCCATCTTCTCCAGGCGAACCATGTATTGCATTAAAAATAACATCAAAAAACAATTCTTTGTTTTTTTTTAAAAAACTAAACTTACTTTTATCTATTGGTAATTTTTTATTATCATATTCAACAAACCAATTTTTTGAATTAACCTCTACTTTATATATTTCCCATTTTTCTTGATCTAAATTTTCATATACTTGATTACCACTTCTGATTGATATTTTTCTTTCAGAAGAGAATCCGCCCATGGCAATTCCAACAATTTTTTTGCCCATGATATATTGTTTTAAACAAAGGTATTGCATTTAAAATTAATCCATAAGACAACCTATTTATTATCTTTACACTAATTGAGCTATTGTTTTTATGCGATTTTTTTTTAGTAGAACTTTTATTTTTCACCTAACCCTTGCTTTTGCAGGATTTATTTTTTTTTGTTACTTGTTATTAGCTTTTTTGAAATTTTTCACCTATCACAATAATTTAGAAGAAGTTCCTAATTTAACTGGAGTTTTAATAGATGATGCAAAGAAAACAATAATTGATAATAAGCTTAGATTTGAAGTTCTTGATTCATCAAAATTTACACCTAATTTTTCTCCTCTAAGTGTTTTAGATCAAATTCCAAAGCCAGGTGATTATGTCAAGAAAAATAGAAAAATTTATTTAACCATTAATCCATCTGGATATAGAAAAGTAAGTATTCCTAATGTAATTCAAATAACTAAAAGAAATGCAGAGACAAAATTAAAATCAGTTGGTTTTGAATTAGGTGATATATTTTATAGAGATAATATTGGAAAGAATATGGTTTTAGAAATACGTTTCAATGACAAAAAAATCTTACCTGGTTATTTATTACCAAAAACATCCAAGATTGATTTAGTTTTAGGCAATGGGAAAAAATCAAAGTAGCTTTTCATCTGATGAAATTTTTGAAGAGGATGAATTATATGAGCATTTCCATTTTTCAGTCGATTCAGGACAGACTCCATTGAGAGTTGACAAATTTTTAATGAATCGCATTGAGAACGCTACAAGGAATAAAATTCAAAAGGCTGCAAAATCAGGAAACATCAAAGTCAATGACAAAGTCGTAAAATCTAATTATAAAGTAAAAAAAGGAGATACTATTAAAATTCTTTTTTCTCATCCACCCTATGAAAATCTTTTGATTCCTGAAGATATAAAAATAGATGTGATCTATGAAGACAATGAAATATTAGTTGTAAATAAAGAAGCTGGAATGGTAGTCCATCCTGGACATGGTAATTATTCTGGGACATTACTTAATGGACTAATAAATTATTTTAAAAAATTACCTTTGAATCTAGATAATAGGCCTGGACTTGTACATAGAATTGATAAAGACACAAGTGGTTTATTGGTTATTGCTAAAACTGAGGAATCAATGGTTAGTTTAACAAAACAATTCCATGATAAAACATCAAGCCGAAAATATTTTGCTTTGGTTTGGGGCGAGGTTAAAAATGAGAACGGGAAAATTGAAGGTAATATAGGAAGAAGCTTAAAAAACAGACTTCAAATGGCTGTATTTCCTGATGGAGATTATGGTAAAATAGCTATCACAAAATATAAAGTTATTGAACGACTAGGTTATGTAACATTAATTGAATGTGAATTAGAAACTGGAAGGACTCACCAGATTAGAGTTCACATGAAACACATAGGACATACTTTATTTAATGATATACGTTATGGCGGAGATATAATTTTAAAAGGAACCATTTTCTCTAAATACAAACAATTTGTTAGTAATTGCTTCTCAATTCTTCCTGGTCAAGCACTTCATGCAAAAACTTTGGGTTTTACCCACCCAAAGTCAAAGAAATGGTTAGAATTTGATTCTGATCTCCCAAATGATTTTGTGAAACTAATTTCAAAGTGGAAAAATTATGCTGTCCATAAAAATATTTGATTTGAATATGATTATATGTTGTATTTGATTTTAAATACTTTTATTTTTGATAAAAAGAGTATAGTATGAAAATAATAATTTCTCCAGCAAAGTCTTTAAAGGCCAAACCAAGTATTCCTGAAACTAAATTTTCACAACCATGTTTTATAAATGATGCACTTAAGATAAACGGTTCTTTAAAAAAGAAATCTGCTAATGATCTTTCCAAATTATTAAAGATTTCATCAAATTTAGCATCATTAAATTGGGAAAGAAATCAAAATTTTAATACCCCATTTAATCAAAGTAATTCAGCACCTTCTATATATTTTTTTGATGGAGATGTTTACAAAGGAATTGATTCTGAATCACTTTCCTTAGATAAATTGGAAAACATGAATAAGAGTTTAAGAATTTTGTCAGGATTATATGGAATATTAAAACCTCTTGATTTGATTCAACCATACAGATTAGAAATGGGAACTAATTTTGCAGTTGGAAAGGATAAAAACTTGTATGAGTTTTGGAGAAGAAAGATTACTGATAGTTTGAATTTTGAGTTAAGCGAAACAGAATTATTTATTGATCTTGCAAGTGAAGAATATTCTTCCGTTATTGATAAAAATGTATTGAAAGCAAAAATAATTTCTCCAAAGTTTAAAGATTATAAAAACGGTAAATTAAAAATAATTTCTTTTTACGCTAAAAAAGCAAGGGGACTTATGGTTCGATATATAATTGACAATAATATTGAAGGATATAAATCTCTTCTAGGTTTTAATTATGGAGGATATGCTTACAGTGAAGAGTATACTCAGTTAGAATCTGAACCAGTTTTTATTCGTTAATCTAAAACTTTATAAAACCTTTGGTGGGTAACTGAAATTTTAATTTCAAATGGTTTTCCATATGATATATAGCTATTTTTCAGGTATAATTTTGAAGCTATTATTCTTGAATTGAGCCAAATTAAATCAATTAAATATTCATTTTTCAAGACTATTTCAGTTTTTTTTATTAAAATTGAGGCAATTCCTTTTCGCCTAAATTTTTCTAAAACTGCCAATCCTCTTATTTGATAAGCTTTTTTTTTTAGGAAAAAATTGACATTTATTTGGAAGCGCACTAATGATAGCAATTAATTTATTGTTTTCAATTGCACCTAAATGAATGGAGTTTGGATTATTGTCATTTTCAAATTTGCAACTATCTATCGGCAATCCTTTTCTCAAAATAGGATGCCTGATTTCAAATGCTGTTTTAGCATTTATTTTTTTAATGATCATTTATTTATTTTTTAAAGAAAATATTTCAAAAGTTAATTTATTTAAAGAAAAATAATTGATTTACCCAGAATAATTTCATCTCATTACTATCTTTAATGTATGAAAAAATTATCAACCGTATTTTTTTTGTTAATCAATCTTATTTTGTTTTCTCAAGATAGAGTTCCAATTAAGGGTAAGTTAATTTATCGTAATATCAATGTAGTAGCTGCTAATGTTGTTAATAATACTGCCCAAACAAATACAATTACTGATGCAAATGGTGAGTTTGATATAGATGTTTATTTAAATGATGAGATTATTTTTTCATCTGTCCAATACCAGATTAAATCTATTAAGATTACTGGACAAATTTTAAATAGTAAGAGATTAGTCGTTTCAATAAATGAAAAGATAACTGAACTCGAAGAAGTAGTAATAACTCCAGACAATCAAGACAAGTTTCTCGATCTTAAAGAGGAGGAATTTAAAGGATATGATTATGTTTTTGATAAATCAACTGAGATCATAAATACTTTAACTAACGACAGACAATTTACTGATGGATTGAATATTGTGAATATTGCCAAGTTGATCTCGTCTATAATCAGAGGTAAAAATCAAGTTGAAAAAGAAAAACTTAAAGCTAGCGAAGTATTACCTTACGTTTTTACTGATAAATTTTTTATAAATGACTTAAATTTAAAGCAAGATCAAATATTAGGATTTTTAGAATATGTTGATTCTAAGCTCCCTTCCCAGAAATTATTGCAAGTAAGTCAACAGTTTCAACTTATTGATTTTTTGATTAGTGAAAGTAAAAATTACAAAAATCAGTTGTAGTTAATTATCTTATTAAAATGAAGATATTTCAATTAAACAAAAAATCGTTTTTTTTTATTTTTTCATTGATCTTATTTGTTAGTTCAGTTAGTCATAAGTTTTATGTTAGCACTTCAGTTGCTGAATTTGTTAAAGAAAAAAAATCTATTCAGGTAATTTCTCAAATTTTTATTGATGATTTTGAAAACGCATTAAACCTCAATTGTGAAGATGTATTAAAATTGTCCCCAGATAGTAATCCAATTCTTATTGATAGTCTTATTAGTGATTATTTTAACAAGCATTTAAAATTCATTGAAAACGGAAATGTTTTAGATAATATTTTTATTGGAAGGGAATATAAAAATGATTTAGTTATATGTTACACAGAAGTTTTGTTTGACTCAATACCTCAATCAATTAAGGTTAGAAATACAATTCTTTTCGATTTTATCTCAGATCAAAAAAATATATTCGATTTCCAAAACGGAGATTCTAGAAAAAGTTTTTTATTTTATTCAAATAATAATACTTTTATGATTAACCTAAAATAGCTGAAGTAATAAATAAAAGTTATTTAAAAGCTCTAATTTTTGTATTTTAATACGCTAAAATTTGAATAATAATGAATAGACTTAAGATTTTTATATTATCCTTAGGATTTTTTATACTACCTAACGCTGTAATATCTCAGGAAAGTAATCCAGAAAACTCTCAAAAAGGACATGTTAACAATAATAAATTCAGACAACTTTATGATGAATTTTCAACTCCAAATAATTATAGAACAGCCTCTGGAAAACCAGGAAAAGATTATTATCAGCAGCAGGTTGATTATGTTATGGATATTGTATTGGATGATGAAAATTCTCGTCTCTATGGTGAGGAAAAAATAACTTACAAGAATAATTCTCCAGATGAATTAACCTACTTATGGGTGCAATTAGACCAGAATATTAGAAAAAAGGATTCTCCTATGCTTATTAAAGATGGAGAAGGGGCACAACCATTGATGAGAGTTGAAGAATTTGTTTCTAACTATATGACAGATCCTTTTGATGGAGGGTTTAACATAGATTGGGTTAGGGATATAAATGGCAACCCACTCAAACACAATATAAATATGACCATGATGAGAGTTGATTTACCAAGAGCGATAAAAACCGGAGAACAATTTACTTTTTCGATTAAATGGTGGTATAACATAAATGACCACGTAAAAAATCGTGCTAGATCTGGTTACGAATATTTCCCTGAAGACAATAATAAGCTATATGTGATAGCCCAATTTTTTCCAAGACTAGCTGTTTATAATGACGTTGAAGGATGGCAAAATCTTCAGTTTTGGGGAGATGGTGAGTTTGCTTTAAATTTTGGAAATTATGAGGTTAATCTAACTGTTCCGGCTGATCATATTGTAGAAGCTACAGGAGTTTTACAAAATCCAAAGGATGTTTTAAACAAAGAGAAATATTCTCTTTATAAAAAAGCTCAAAATAGTTTTGACAAACCTGTAATAATTGTTACCCAAGAAGATGCTGTGCAAAATGAAAAACAGTTTTCAAAAAAACAAAAAACATGGAAATTTTTAGCTAAAAGCGTTCGTGATTTTGCTTTTGCATCCTCCAGAAAATTTATTTGGGAAATGCAAGCTGTTAAGATTGGAAATAAAAAGTCAATGGCTGTATCTCTTTATCCAAAAGAAGGAAACCCATTATGGGAAGAGTATTCCACAAAAGCAGTTGTTCAAAGCTTAATTACATATTCTAAATTTACTTTTGATTATCCTTATCCTAAAGCAGTTTCAGTTCACTCAAAAAATCAAGGAATGGAGTATCCAATGATATGTTGGAACTATGGTAGACCTGAAAAAGATGGTTCTTATTCTGACAGGACAAAATTTGGAATGATTAGTGTAATTATTCACGAAATAGGACATAATTTTTTCCCTATGATTGTAAATTCTGATGAAAGGCAGTGGGGTTGGATGGATGAAGGTATAGATACTTTTATGCAATATATTACTGAGCAAGAATTTGGTAATAGCTATCCTGTTTCTTTAGGTGGCCTTAGTTCGTATCCTTCAAGAAGAGGATCTCCATCAGGTATTACGAGGTATATGGGAGGAGATCAAGATTTTCTTGCCCCAATAATGTCTAACCCAGAAAATGTTTATCAACTAGGACCTAATGCTTATGGTAAACCTGCTACTGCATTAAATATTTTGAGAGAAACAATAATGGGAAGAGAATTATTTGACCATGCATTTAAAACATATTCTAGACGATGGATGTTTAAACATCCAACACCTGAAGATTTTTTTAGAACAATGGAAGATGCATCTGCAGTTGATTTAGATTGGTTTTGGAGAGGATGGTTTTATACAACAGATTATGTTGATATTGGTGTGAGTGAAGTAAAAAAATATAATGTTACAAATAATCCTGGTTCTGAAGTAGAAGAGTTACTTTCTGGATATGGAATGACTATTGATGATTTGCCTCCAGGATATCTTTTCATGAATCCAGAAGGTATTGAAGGCTCTGATTCTGATAAAGATAAAATAGTTGAAAATTCAGTTGTCCTGAAAGAATATTTAGATAATAATTTCACAAGTGATCAACTTAAAGGGATAAAGGCTCCAAAATATTTTTATGAGGTTGAATTTGAAAAGCCAGGAGGTCTTGTAATGCCATTGATAGTTGAATATAGCTATTCAGATGGAACTTCTGAAGTAGTTAGATATCCAGCTCAGGTTTGGAGAAAGAGCGATCTTTATGTAAGAAAAGTAATACATACTGACAAAGAGTTAATTGGTGTTAAAGTTGATCCTAATCTGGAAACTGCAGACATTAATTTATCTAATAATAGCTGGCCAAAAAAAGAAGCCTCATCTAATTTTGAAAGATTTAAATCAAACATAAAAGGATAATAGTTTAAAAATGTTTTTATTTATTAGCGGCGCTGAGATAATTTTCATTTCATTTATTATTTTATTAGTATTTGGAGCTGACAAAATTCCATCAATTGCCAGAACATTAGCAAAGACAACAACCCAAATTAGAAATGCCACTAATGAGATTAAATCTGAAATTCAAAAATCCTCAGATTTAAAAAAAATAGAAGATTCTATTTCAAAAGAAGTTAAAGATAAATTTAACGATATAAAGGGAGACGTTGATGATCTTGAGGACTCGATAAAAAGAAAACCTTAGATTTTTCTACATAAAGTTAAACCATCTCTTATTTCAAGAATTATTGTATCAACTCTTTTATCTTCTTTAACCCATTTATTAAATTTTTTTAAAGCAATAGTATCAGGATCGCCAAAATTTTCTTTATCTAAAACTTTACCACTCCATAAGACATTATCAGCAATTAGGAGCCCATTTTTATTAAGCTTGGGGACTAAGGCTTTATAATAATTCAAATAATTTGTTTTGTCTGCATCTATAAAAACTAAATCAAAATCCCCTTCAATTTTTTTTATTAAACTTTCTGCTTTTCCCAAATGCTGAATTATTTTATTCTTATATAGGCTTTTATTAAAGTATTTTTTTTGAAGTTGAATTAGTTCTT
This sequence comes from Flavobacteriaceae bacterium, assembly GCA_029245825.1. Lineage (GTDB taxonomy): Bacteria > Bacteroidota > Bacteroidia > Flavobacteriales > Flavobacteriaceae. The sequence continues at coordinate 355 of JAQWON010000039.1, read as the reverse complement.
CATTTTCATCAATTGTATGTAGAATTCCTTCTTTATGCAGTCCTTCGGCTAGACAAAGAGCAGAGTATCCTGTAAATGTTCCTATTTCTAATATTTTTTTTGGACAGGTTAACTTAGAGATTAAACTTAAAAAACGCCCTACTATATGACCTGTTAACATTCTTGGATGAATTGTTTTTTGATATGTTTCTTCAGAAAGTCTTTGAAGTAGTTTTGGCTCTTCATCAGAATTTAATCTTATGTATTCAGAAAGTTCTTTACTAATAAACTCCATTATTTCTCATTTTTTGGTCTTGCATATTTAAGACGCTTTTTTAGTTTTGGCAAGGCATACCCGTCCAGCCCATTAATAGTT
>JAQWON010000022.1 GCA_029245825.1 Flavobacteriaceae bacterium | reverse complement strand
GTATCTGCTTCATAAATTATCTCATGCAGTTTATGTTGAAGTTTTGTTTTTTTCAACTCAGTGTATTAAAAGAACAATAATTATTCTTATGCAAATGTATTGATTTTAGTTTTTTGACTTTATTAGTTCGTTGAGAATTTTTTTATCCTTATCTTTTTTTAGTAATAATTTGAGTACTTGTAAAGTTGCTAAAGCATCACCATCTGCTCTATGGCGATTACTTATTTCAATATTTAAACTCATTGCTAAATTGTCCAATTTATATGATTTTATGTGTGGAAGGATAGTTTTTGAAAATTCAATTGTGCAAAGTGTTATTTTATTGTAGTCATAACCCAATCGGTCAAATTCTTGTTTAATCATACGATAATCAAATTGAGCATTATGAGCCACTATAATTGCATCTTCAGTTATTTCTATAATTTTTTTTGCTATTTGATAAAAACGAGGAGCATTTTTGATTAGTTCATAATTTATTCCAGTAAGTTTTTCAACAAATGGATGAATTTTTCTTTCAGGATTAACTAAACTAACAAAAGAATCAATCACTTTTTTACCATCATACCTATAAATGGCAATTTCTGTAATACCTTCTTCTTTATATTTTCCTCCGGTAGTTTCAACATCAATTATTGCATACATATTAATTTCTTGGACCAAATATCTGACTTCCTATTCTAATCATGTTACTTCCATTTTTTATCGCAAGTTTATAATCAGAGCTCATTCCCATAGACAATATTTTTAATTGATTGAATTTTGATTTTAATTGATCAAAAAAATTCTTTAATTTTTTAAATTCATTATGAATTTGTAACTCATTTTTTGTAAGACTTGCCATTCCCATTAAACCATTAATTTTAATATTTTTATATTTTATTGAATTCTCTAAAAGCTGAGTTGCATCATCTTCAGACAAACCAAATTTTGTAGTTTCTCCAGCAATTTTAATTTGAAGTAAACAGGGAATTATTCTTTGATTTTTATTTGCTTGTTTATTTATTTCAATTATTAATTTCATACTATCAACACTATGGATCAAAGAAACATAACTAGCGATATATTTAACCTTATTCCTTTGTAAATGCCCAACCATATGCCATTTAATATCAGATGGTAAAATTTGCTGTTTTTCAGTCATCTCTTGAACCTTATTTTCACCAAAAATTCTCTGCCCTTCATCGTAGGCCTGAATTATTTCTTCAGATGATTTTGTTTTGGAAATGGCTACTAAGTCAACATATTTTGGAATTGAGTTTAAAGTTTCTTTGATTCGCGTTTTAATATTCATTGAAATAACTTTACCTAATGATCATTTATTTTTATCATAGTTGTAAAAACCTTGCTTAGTTTTTCTTCCAAGCTTACCCTCGTTAACCATTTTTATAAGTAATGGACTAGGATCATATTTTTTATCATTAAATCCATCCCTTAAGACTTCTAATATAGCCTTACATACGTCTAATCCGATTAAATCCGCAAGCTTTAAAGGCCCCATCGGATGAGCCATTCCAAGACACATAACAGAGTCTATATCATCAACTCCAGCCACATTTTGTCTTAATGTTTCAATTGCTTCATTTATCATTGGCATTAAAATTCTATTTGAAATAAATCCAGGAGAATCCTTAGAAACAATCCCTATTTTACCAATCCTTTTGGTTAATTTAATAATCTTATCAGTTGCTTCAATACTTGTTTCTTTACCTTTTACTATTTCTACTAATTTCATAATTATCGCAGGGTTGAAAAAATGCATCCCAATAAATCTTTCTGGAAATTTTAATTCAGATCCCATTTCACTAATTGAAATAGAAGAAGTATTACTTGCTAAAATACATTCAGGAGAGATGTTTTTTTCAACTTTTTTAAAAATCTCCTTTTTTGTATCATAGTCTTCATTAGCAGCTTCTAACACAAGGTCAAAATGATTTATTTTTTGATCTAGTTTCTTTATAAAATTGATGTTTTTAATTGAAATGCTCTTTTGATTATTAGTGATTATAGATTTTTTTAGTAGAGAATCAAGGCTGAATAAAATTTTTTCTTTAGATCGGTTTAGATTTTCAATACTAATATCAGTAATCGTTGTTTTTATTTTATTCATCGACAATAATTGAGCAATACCGCTCCCCATTACTCCGCTTCCAATCACTAAGACATTATTCATTATTAAAAGAATCAATTATTTGATTAGCTAATTTCAAGGCTTTAGTCCCATCATCGAGGGAGACAATGGGAGATGTATTTTCTTTTATGCACTGAGCAAAGTGATCAAATTCCTGATTTATTGCGTTGTAATCATTTACAGAGGGGGTTTCAAAGTAAATTCGTTTTTTTTCTCCCTCCGCATTTTTAAGAATCATATCAAATTCTCCAGGATTTTTTGGAGCGTCCATAATTTTTAGAATCTCTGCTTTTTTTTCTAAGAAATCAACAGATATATATGCATCCCTTTGAAAAAACCTTGTCTTTCTCATTTTCTTTAGTGAAATTCTACTTGATGTTAAATTAGCAACACATCCATTTTCAAATTCAATTCTGGCATTAGCAATGTCTGGACTTTTACTAATAACTGCAATGCCGGATGAAGAAACAGATTTAATTTTTGATTTTACAGTACTTAAAATGATGTCAATGTCATGAATCATTAAATCTAAAACAACTGAAACGTCTGTGCCTCTATTATTGAACTCTGCAAGACGATGTGATTCTATAAACATTGGAGATTTGATGTAATTTATTACTGATTTAAAACCAGGATTAAATCTTTCTACATGTCCTACTTGACCTAGAATTCCATTTTTTTTAGCAAGAGAGCTAATTTTTTCTGCTTCTTTCAAATTAGAGGCAATAGGTTTTTCAATAAAAATATGTTTTCCTTTATTTATTGACATCATTGCAATTTGATAGTGTGAAATTGTTGGAGTAACAATATCAACCACATCTACACTGTCAATTAATTCTTCAATAGATTTAAAATGAGTATAATCATTTGATTTTTTTATTTGAATTACATTTTTTTGATCATTGTCATGATAACCAATGAGGTCATATTTTTTAGACTTCTCTAAAATTTTTAGGTGAATTTTACCTAAATGTCCAGCTCCTATTAGTCCAATCTTTATCATTAATTAATATTTTAATCAAAAATACTATCTTTTCAATTAATTTCTTTGAATCATATAGATTTGCTTTATGATAGACACATCAAAACACCAAGGTCAAAGAAAACAATTGGTAGACCAATTGAAAGATAAGGGTATAAATGACACTAAGGTTTTAGATGCAATAGCTACAGTGCCAAGACATTTATTTATGGACCCTGCTTTAGAAGAATACTCATACTTAGACAAGGCTTTTCCAATAGCGGCTGGTCAAACAATTTCTCAACCATATACTGTTGCATTTCAAACACAGTTACTTAAAGTTAAAAAAGGTGAAAAAGTTTTGGAGATTGGTACTGGCTCAGGATATCAAGCTTCAATATTAGTGAATTTAGGAGCTAAGTTGTATACTATAGAACGTCAACAAGAACTTTATAAAAAAGCATCTCGATTATTAAATAATCTAAGTTTAAAACCAAAGAAAACAATATTTCAAGATGGGACTTTAGGTCTAGCAGAATACTCCCCTTATGATGCTATAATTGTCACTGCGGCTGCAGAAACTGTTCCAAAAACTTTTCTTGATCAGCTTTCAGTCGGAGGAAGATTGGTTGTTCCAGTAGGAAAGAATAGTCAAAAAATGATTCGATATATAAAAATTAAAGAAAACAAGATAAAAAGAGAAGTTTTCGGGAATTTTAGATTTGTGCCTCTACTCAAGAATAAGGCCTAAACATCTATTTTTTTTTAATCTGATCCAGTTTTCTCTTAATATCTCTATTTTTTATAGCCTCTCTTTTATCGTGTATTTTTTTACCTTTTGCTAGAGCAATTTGAATTTTTGCAAATCCTTTTTCATTAATAAACAATTTAACAGGGATAATTGTTAAACCTGAATTTTTAACTTCTTTAGATAATTTTATTAATTCTCTCTTGTTAAGAAGTAATTTTCGATTTGATCTTGGAGCGTGAGTATAATTTTTAGCAAAAGAATATTCTCCAATATACATTCCAACAACAAAAAGTTCATTTTTTTCATTGAATTGACAAAAAGCTTCTTTGATTGAAGCTTTTCCATCCCTGATAGATTTTATTTCGGTTCCAGAAAGAACTATTCCAGCATTATATTTAGAAAGTAATAGATATTCAAATTGAGCCTTTTTATTTTGAATATTGATTTTTTTCTGCACACCATAAATTTAACTATTTAGTTTTTTTTATGTATAATAAAAAACAAAAGTTATTCCAATTATCTAATAATGTCTTTTATTTTCAAAAAAGATATCAAAAAGTCTTTTTAATATAATTTTTTTATCGCTATTGATAAATACTCTTGAATATCTGCTGAGGTAATCGCCTCTTGACTTAATTTTTTTGATCCTATATCAGCTGCTGAGCCATGAAGATAAACTGCTAGTCTTGCACAAAGATCAGTAGGGTAGCCCTGAGCTAACAACCCCCCTAAAAGACCAGTCAACACATCGCCACTTCCTGCTTTCGCCATACCTGGATTACCAGTTGAATTAAACCAAATAATATTTGATGGAAGAGAAATACAAGTGTGAGCCCCTTTTAAAATGATTATAATTTTATATTTTAAAGACAATTTTTTAAGTTTAAATAACTTCTCTTCATCATTTTTCCAAATCCCAACTAATCTTTCAAATTCCTTTGGATGAGGAGCTAGGATACTATTTTCCGGTAGTTTATCCAGTAGCTTTTTGTTTTTACCTATAATATTAATAGCATCAGCATCAACAATCAAGGGAGATAAAGCATTTTTAAAAACTGATTTAACATATGATATTGTAGATTTTGAAGTACCAATTCCAGGTCCAATTGCGATTGTTTTTAGTTTAGAGTTAAACTTCCCAGACAAAAAGTCTCTACCGTTATTTTCTTCCAGCATTGCTTCTGGTAGCGAGGTTTGAATGATTTCGGTTCCACATTTTGGGGTGCAAATTGTTAGTTTTCCTAATCCTGAAAAAAAAGAAACTTTTCCGGCTAAAATAGACGCTCCAATTTTACCTTTACTGCCAGTTATTAGAAGAAGATGCCCTCTGTTTCCCTTGTGATCAAATTTTTTGTATTTTTTAAAAAAAGATTTTAAACTTTTTTTTGTGTTGTAAAAAAAACTAGACGGTAGTTTTTTTATATAATTTTTATCTAAACCGATATCCAGAACTTTGAACTTGCCAACGAAGTTTCCTGCCTCTGGAAGCATAAAAGATAATTTTGGGAATTGAAAGGTAAGGGTATAGTTTGCATTAATTATATGTTTATTCTCATTGTTATATTCTGTAAACATTCCAGAAGGGACATCAATTGAAACAATTTTCTTAGCACTTTTGTTAATCCAACTAATAATTTCTTTTAAGTTTTCATCTAAAGGTCTATTTAAACCAGAGCCTATTATTGAGTCAATAATTATATGTTTTTTGTCAATGGTTAATTCTTTTATTGAACTAAGGCTTAATGTTCTTACCTTTAACTGAAGTCTTTTTTTATTGACCAAAAAATCCTCACTTGATTTTTTTTTTACTAAATATTCAAAGCATAAAGATGAATATCCATCTTTTGACAGATTTCTTGCAATAGCCAATCCATCACCTCCATTATTTCCATTACCGCATAAAAAAATAAATTTGTGTTTCAGTGAATATTTATTTTTTATCCATTGTGAACATGCTTTAGCAGCATTTTCCATAAGTTCAACTGAACTTATTTTTTTATTTTTTATAGTATAGCTATCTGCCTTATTTATCTGATCTGAGGTAAGTATTTTCATGTCGATATAAAATAACTAATAAAATGTTAATTTCTTGTGTAAAACATTGACATTAATAGACTAAAAATAGAGCCTATAACCTTATTAAATTTTTATTTTTGTTTTAATTTTTTATGTTAGATAGCTCTAGAACAGTTTTTGACTTAATTCAAAAAGAGGAAGATAGACAACTTAATGGAATTGAGTTAATTGCCTCCGAAAATTTTACTAGCCCAGAAGTTATGAAAGCTACAGGATCTGTTCTGACAAATAAATATGCTGAAGGATATCCTGGCAAAAGATATTATGGAGGATGTGAAATTGTTGATGATATAGAGGATATAGCTATCAATAGGGCCAAGAAACTTTTTGGCGCTGAATACGCAAATGTTCAGCCTCATTCTGGTTCACAGGCAAATACAGCTGTTTTTTCTGCTTTTCTAAAACCTAATGATTCAATTCTTGGTTTTGATCTATCTCATGGCGGCCATTTAACTCATGGCTCTCCAGTAAATTTTTCAGGACAATTATACAATGCTCATTTTTATGGTGTTGAAAAAGATACTGGGATACTTGACTACGATAAAATAGATATGATAGCCTCAAAAGTTAAGCCAAAAATGATTATTGCTGGTGCTTCATCATACTCAAGAGACATGAATTTTAAAAAATTTAGAACTATTGCTGATAAAGTCGGAGCTTTTTTAATGGCAGATATTGCACACCCTGCAGGCCTCATTGCATGTGGTCTATTGAGCGATCCGTTACCTCATTGTCATGTAGTAACTACAACAACCCATAAGACGCTTAGGGGACCACGAGGAGGTTTGATTCTTATAGGTAAAGATTTTGAGAATCCTTTCGGTATTAAGTTAAAAAATGGATCTTTACGCAAAATGTCTCATTTAATTAATATGTCAGTTTTTCCTGGTAATCAAGGCGGGCCATTAGAACATGTAATTGCCGCTAAAGCGATTGCCTTCGGCGAAGCTTTAGAGCCAAAGTTTAAAGACTACATGAAGAGAGTCAGACTAAATGCATCATTCATGGCAGATTTGTTCATACAAAGAGGATATGATGTAGTCTCGGGGGGAACAGATAATCATATGATTCTTATCGATCTCAGAAATAAAAATATTACTGGTAAGGAAGCCGAAGAAATTCTTGCCAGAGCAGATATTACTGTTAACAAAAACATGGTTCCATTTGATGACAAGTCTCCATTTGTAACATCAGGTATTCGAATTGGAACTGCTGCAATTACAACAAGAGGATTAAATGAAAACAATATTGAAAAAGTTGTTCATTTCATTGACTCTGTGTTGACAAATCATTTGGATAAATCTGTTGTAGAAAGAATTTCATCAGAGGTAAATGAGATGATGAGTCCATTTCCTTTGTATGTATGAGTCTAATTTTTCTTATATATATTAAGCTCAAATAACTTATTCCAATTTTTTCCAGTTATAAAAAATGTTTTGCTTTTTTTATTGTATGCTATTCCATTCAACACATCCAATTTAGGGTGTTGATTCACTCTGTCTTTTAAACCTGAAAAGTCAATCACGCCCTCAACCATTCCATTTTTTGGATCAATTATAACTGCGACATCCTTATCAAATTGGTATGTATTAGCAAATATTTTACCATTGACATATTCTAATTCATTTATTTTATTTAAACTTGATTTGTTAGTCATTACCTGGATGTACTCGATTTCTTTTTGTGTTTTTGAATCTAAGACCCATAGAAGATTTGTACCATCAGATTTATAAATTTTTTTTCCATCGTTGCATAAACCCCATCCCTCTTTACTTTTTTCATAAGAAAATGATCTTTGTATCTCTAATGTAATTGGATCATACTGAAAACCAATTCCTTCCCTCCAGGTTAATTGAATCAGTTTATCATTAATAAATGTTAATCCTTCACCGAAATAAACCGCATCCAAAGGTTGAATTGAGTATATCTCACCAGTTTTATAATTTAATTTTCTTATTGTTGATTTACCTTTTAAACCAGTACTTTCATATAGTGTGTCATTGTAAAATTCAAGACCTTGAGTATACGCTTCTTGATCATGAGGATATTCGTTAAGAATTTCATAGGTATAGAGAATAGGAGGGGAGTCAGCAAAAATCTTGATATTAGTTTGTTTAATTATATTTTCTCCATTAGAAAAAATAGAGGCCTTAATCAATTGACTCCCAAGCTTTAGATTTTTCAAAGAGTGAACTTGATTAATTTTTTCTTCATTTAAAAAAAAATGCACAGAGTCTATAAGATGATTTTTATTATTATTTACAGACAGATTAATTGAATCGTCATTTGTTAGTTTCTTTGAATTTGAATCAATTTTTATTGAAAAATCTTCACCGGTATTGGAACTACATTTTAGAAAAAAAATTAAAAATATTGTGATTGAAGTAAGCTTCATTTCAAATTAAATTTCATCTAAGTTATTTAATTAAAATGAAATAATTGTTGAACCGCATAAACCTCTTATATTTGTCTGGGCAAGTCCTGCACAACCAGCTCCTGCCTAATCCCCCAGGGTGGGAACACAGCAAGGGTAGGTAGTTGTAGCGGTGTGATGTAGATCGCTTGCCCTTTTTATTTTTCTAAAATGTCAAAAATTGTTTTAATCACAGGCGCCTCCTCAGGTTTTGGAAAGATTATTGCTGAAAAATTATCTGATGATGGATTTATTGTTTATGGCACTAGTAGAAATCCAAATAAATATCCTTCACCAAAAAAATATAAACTTTTAAAGTTTGATATTACTTCATTTAAAGACTCTTCTAAATTAGTTGAAACAATTTTGAGCGAGAACAAAAAAATTGACATTCTAATAAACAACGCTGGAGTAGGATTTTCTGGTCCAATAGAAGAAATTTCAATTGAGGATATAAAAAGAGTTTTTGACACAAATTTTTTTGGTCAGATTGATCTGATTCAAAAAGTTCTTCCTGTTATGAGAAAAAATAATTATGGACTTATCATAAATATAACATCTATTGCAGGCTTTCACGGAGTTCCTTTTGTAAGTACCTACTGCGCATCGAAAGCATCTATGGAATTTTTAGGTGAAGCCCTAAATATGGAGATAAAAAGATTTGGCATTCGAGTTGTAAATATAGCTCCAGGGGATTATAATACAGAAATTAAAGTTAATCGTCAAGACACACTGCTAAGTAAAAAATCCCCCTATTATGAAGTTTATAAGAGCTTAATTAATCAATGGAGTCTAAATATGAACAATTCTAGAAATCCAGTTGAAATAGCGAACCTTATAAGTAAAATTGTCAAAAAGAAAAACCCAAGAATTCATTATGTATTAGGTCCTTTTCTTCAAAAAATAAGTATTACTTTAAAAAAGATTTTACCAGAAAAAATATACGAAAGACTTTTGATGAACCATTATAAACTTTAATTTTACAAATAATGAAATTTTTCATAGATACAGCCAATCTAGATCAAATTAAGGAAGCTCAGTCCCTGGGAATTCTTGACGGAGTAACGACTAACCCTTCTTTGATGGCTAAAGAAGGTATAAGAGGCAAGACTAATATAGCTAAACATTATGTAGATATATGTAGCATAGTAGATGGTGATGTTTCTGCAGAAGTAATATCAACAGATCTTGAAGGTATGATTAAAGAAGGAGAGGAGTTAGCTAAACTTCATAGCAATATTGTTGTAAAGATTCCAATGATTAAGGAGGGAATACAAGCTTTAAAATATTTTTCATTAAATAAGATAAGAACTAATTGCACTTTAATTTTTTCACCTGGGCAGGCCCTTTTAGCAGCTAAAGCAGGAGCAAACTATGTTTCTCCTTTTATTGGCCGTCTTGATGACATCTCTAATGAC
>JAQWON010000020.1 GCA_029245825.1 Flavobacteriaceae bacterium | reverse complement strand
CCCCTTGTAAATGATAGCCTTACACTTGAAGACGGAAATAAAGTTCAAATCTCTCTTTGCCCTGATTGCAGTGGTAAAATTAAGTCTCCTATGTGCTGTGGGGCAGACATGAATTGTCGTTTATAGAATCTGTGTAAAACTAATTTGATTCTACTGTTCCCTCCCAATCTGGATCTGCAACACCTATCCACTGATTTGATTTTTGATCTAATTGTATTCCAAATACTCTACCAAACATTGCAGGATATTTAATAAATTTAAAGGGATAATCATTTTCAATTAAATATTCCTCTATTTGTTTATCCCATTTTATTCCTGAATGATTTTCTAGCAAAAGAGTATCGTTGTCTGGATATACCCTAGGTTTAGATACTGCTTCATTTAAATTGTAAGAATTTGAAAAATATCTAGAAATGACTTGAGTAATAGCTGTAACAATTCTACTGCCACCTGCAGCCCCAAGAGCAAGAATAACATCGTTATCTTTTGAAATAAATGTTGGAGATATATGTGAATTAGCTCTATCACCTGGCTTATAATCTCCAAGATATCCACCTAAAGTCACTGCGTATAGAAAACCCAAATTTTTAGTAACAACTTTTGAGCCCATAAGAGGGCCAATTGTTTGAGTTAATGAAACAACATTTCCATCTCTATCAGCTGATGTAAGATGCGCAGTGTGTCCAACCTTCTCATTCCATGAAATTGGTTCATTTTCTAATAATTTATTCACTAATTTTTTTTTCTGAACTATATCACTCGCCCATTCCTTAGCCTTTTCTTTTGATAAAATCATCTTTAAAGAATCAGGATTGCTTTGCTTTTTTCTATACTTATATGCTAAATTAGTCGTCTTACCAATATGATAAGCCCATTCTTTCTCAGATTTTTCATTAAAATTAAGGGCATCAATTATTTGAAGTATTTGAATGGTTATAGCTCCATAAGAAGGTAAAAACAAAGAGTATATATCAAAATCTTTATAAGAACCATTTAAAACTTTAGCATCAAGAGCTTTATAATTTTTTAGATCTTCAAGTGTTATTAAACCTCCGTTAGTTTTCATATCCTCCACAATCGAATTTGCAGTTTCTCCTTCATAAAAACCTTTATGTCCATTTTCTTTTATCCTATTTAGGGTCTGTCCTAAATCTTTCTGAACAAAAATCTCTCCGGCTTCATAAGAAGATCCATCTGGTTTTAAAAAATAACTTGAGGTTGCATCAAACTCTTTTATTATGTCTTTTTCTATACTTTGTCTAAAAACCTCTCCTGGCAATATTTTGTAGCCTTCAGTGGCATATCTTATGGATGGCTCCATAACTTGAGAGAGAGTAAGACTTCCTTGCTCTCTATGAAGTTTTAAAAGACCTGCAACAACTCCAGGAATTCCTATAGTTTTATATCCATATTTACTTCCTTGATCTGATGGTTTATAATTTATAGGCACTTCAGTTGACGCATCAATACCTTTGATTCCTTCTGATGATTTATAAATGACTTGAAGACGCCCACCTATTCCGCTCATACTAGGTTCAACAACTGCAAGAGTGAAAGCAGCAGCAACGGAAGCATCAAAAGCATTACCATTTTGGGCAAACATTTCTTTGCCAGCAATAGATGCTAATGGATGTGGAGTTGTA
>JAQWON010000004.1 GCA_029245825.1 Flavobacteriaceae bacterium | reverse complement strand
AGGCACAGGCGTATCCATTGAGGCTGAACGTTTTACAGGAGCATCAAGATACTCAAAACACTCATCAGAAATCATTGCAGAAATATCAGCACCAAAACCTCCAATCATACAATCCTCATGCAATACAATTGCTCTTCCAGTTTTTTTAACAGAATTTAAAATTTCATCTTGATCTAAAGGAATTAATGTTCTTAAATCAATTAAATCAGCAGAAATATCAGGATTATTTTTCAGCACTTCTAATGCCCAATGAACCCCCATACCATAAGTAATAACACTAACTTTACTTCCTGTTTTAATTAAGTTAGCTTTTCCTATTTCAGTTGTAAAATAATCATTTGAAACATTTTCACTTAAACTTCTATAAAGTGCTTTATGCTCAAAAAACATCACTGGGTTAGTATCATTAATAGATGCATTTAAGAGTCCTTTTGCATCTTCAGGAAAAGCAGGATAAACAACTTTTAATCCAGGAGTATGAGTAAACCAAGCTTCATTTGATTGCGAATGAAAAGGACCCGCTCCTACTCCAGCTCCAGTAGGCATTCTTATAACTACATCAGCATTCTCTCCCCATCTATAATGGGTTTTTGCAAGATTATTTATTATTGGATTAAAACCAGAAGTTACAAAATCAGCAAATTGCATTTCCATAACTGCTTTATAGCCATTTATTGAAAGTCCTAAAGCAGCACTTACAATTGCAGACTCACAAATTGGAGTATTTCTAACCCTGTGCTTTCCAAATTCATCAGCAAAGCCATCAGTTATCTTAAAAACACCACCATAATCTGCAATATCTTGTCCCATAATGATTAAATCTCGATCTTCCTCCATGCAAAGATGTATAGCTTGAGAGATAGCGTCAACAAATCTTATATTAGAAGATTTATTTGAAGCCTTATCTCCCTGTAAATCAATTCTTTTAAACACATCACTTAATTCATTGCTTTCATCAAAATCAATCTCTTCTTTTAAATCACTTTTAGCCCATTCATCATCGATTAATTTCGAATATTCACTGCTAAATTCCTTGCGCTTGTTTTTATTAATTAATTTTTCCTTTAGAAGGTAGTTTTCAAATTGAATAACAGGATCTTTTTTAGACCAAGTGTCCAATTCTTGTTGTGAAACATACTCCTGGCCACTTGATTCTTCATGCCCTCTCATTCTGAAGGTTTTAAATTCTATAATGATGGGGCGCGGATCACTTCTTATATCCTTTGCTATGTTTGAAACATTTTTATAAACCTCAAGTACGTTATTCCCCTCTATCATAAATGATTCTATACCATACCCAATACCTCTTTCAACTAGATTTTCAATAGCATATTGTTCTTTTACAGGTGTTGAAATCCCATAACCATTGTTTTCAATGCAAAAAATCACAGGCAATTTCCATACTGAAGCAACATTTAGAGCTTCGTGAAAATCTCCTTCGCTTGTCCCGCCATCACCAGTCATAACGACACATAACTTCTTTTCCTTTTTCAGTAAATGGCCTAAAGAAATCCCACATGCCATACCCATCTGAGGGCCAAGGTGTGAAATCATCCCTATTATATGATTTTCTTTTGCCCCAAAATGAAAGCTTCTGTCTCTTCCTTTTGTAAATCCATCTATTTTTCCTTGCCATTGACAAAATAAATTATATAATGGTATTCCTCGAGATGTAAAAACTCCTAAATTTCGATGCATAGGCAGAACGTACTCGTCACCCCTTATGGCTTTAGCAACTCCTACAGAAATAGCTTCTTGACCAATACCACTAAACCATTTAGATATCTTCCCTTGTTTTAAAAGAATTATCATCTTCTCTTCTACCAATCTTGGAATTAGCATCGCTTCGTATAAGTCTATTAGCTTTTTTTTAGATATTTTTGTTCTATCAAAATCCATAGGAGTAATAAATTTAAAAATGTATGTTGTATTATTTTAATTTTATTGGTTTTTTATGAGCGAGAATAGAAAACTTAACACTCTTGCTGATTTGGCAAATGTAAAATTTGATAATTTTAAACCCTCGTTTATTTCTAATAAAACCAATCAGAGAGAGGTCCTCCAAGACTTAGAATGTCATTTTAGTAAAAAAGGGAGAGCAGGTAAAGTAGCGACTGTAATAAAGGGCTATATAGGAAATAACAATGAGATAAGAGAACTTGCGAAAGAGCTTAAAAAAAAACTAAGTGTTGGCGGAACTGTCAAAAATGGTGAAATAATTATTCAAGTGGATTATAGAGAAAAAATAATAAGCATACTATCAGATATGGGTTTTAAATTAAAACGAGTTGGAGGATAACATTTTTAATTCAAAAAAATGAAGAATATATATTTAATTCCTGTTTTACTTTTATTTACATTTTGCAGTTTATATTCCCAAACTGCAATAGAAATTATTGAAAAAGCTGACAGTAAGTTAAGAGGATCCTCATCTTATTCTGAGGTTGAGATTACCATAGTACGCCCAAAATGGAAAAAAAAGATGATATTAAAAAACTGGTCAATTGGGTCAGAATTCTCCTCAACCCTAGTTACAAGCCCTGCAAAAGAAAAAGGAACAGTTTTTCTTAAAAGGAATAATGAAATTTGGAACTATCTCCCCTCTTTAGAAAGGACTGTCAAATTCCCCCCTTCAATGATGACTCAGAGCTGGATGGGTACTGATTTTACAACCGACGATCTTGTAAAAAAATCATCAACAGTAACTGACTATATTCATGAGATATTAGCTGAAGAGACTATTGAAAGCCTTCCTTGCTGGAAACTAGAACTAATTCCCAAGGAAGAAGCAACTGTAGTTTGGGGTAAGTTGGTTATTTGGGTTGATAAAAAAGATTATATGCAGTTGAGGACTGAATTCTATGATGAAGATGAAGAGTTGGTTAACCTAATGATAGGTTCTAATATAAAGACTTTTGGAGACAAAAAACTCCCCTCTAAACTTGAATTCATCCCATTGGAAAATCAAGGTCAAAAAACGGTTATTGATTACAATGTTTGGAAATTTAATATTAAAATACCCGAGAATTACTTCAAAACACAATATTTGTCTAGACTTAAATAATTTATGCTTGTTAAACTTGCTTGGCGGAATATATGGAGGAATAAAAAAAGAAGCCTTATAACTATCTCAGCTATTTTTATTGCTGTTTTTCTTTGTGTACTATTAAGGGCCCTTCAGTTAGGGCTTTATGACAACATGATTAATAATGTTGTGGGATCATATTCTGGATACATACAAATTCATTCCAAAGGTTTTTGGGATGAGCAAATAGTAGACAATTCATTTTCTCTTGACAAAGATTTTCTCAATGAAATTGAAAATATAGACGGGGTTTCAAATACTCTTAAAAGAATACAAAGTGGATCCTTAGCTTCATTGAGTGATCTTTCAAAATTTGTCTTCGTCACTGGAATCGAACCTTCAAAGGAAAGTTCACTTACAAATTGGGAAAAACGATTAATTAACGGGCAATTACTTACAGAAGAAAGCAGGTCTTTAAATATTGGGAAAGGGGTTGCTAAATACTTTGATTTGAAAATTGGTGACACTCTAGTTCTACTAGGTCAAGGGTATCATGGAATGCAAGCTGTCGGAGCCTATCCAGTTAGTGGAATATTAGATCTTAAAAACCCAACGCTCAATAAAATCAGTGTTTTTATGACACTCTCTCAGGCTCAAGATTTTCTTTCAGCACAAAATATGATCACTCACCTTATTTTAAATAAACAGGAAAATAAAGATGAAGATGCCATTGCCTTAAATATTAAAAATTTAATAAATGATGAAGTTTATGAGGTAATGACTTGGAGAGAAATGATACCTGAACTTGAACAGACTATAAAGGCTGATAGTGCCGGAGGGCTTATAATGGTTTTTATCCTTTACATGATTGTTACATTTGGAATATTTGGAACTGTATTAATGATGACTCAGGAAAGGAAATATGAGTTCGGTGTATTGGTTTCTATAGGTATGAAAAAAATTAGATTGATCAAAACAATGATTTATGAGACTATTTTACTGGCAAGTGTTGGAGCGATTCTTGGCATAGCTCTTTCCAGACCTGTTATTATATTCTTAAGTCCAATAAAATTTCCAGAAGAACAAGCTCAAATGTTTGAAAATTTAGGTTTTGAAGCTGTTATACCTTTGATGAGCACCTATGATATTCCACTAACACACGGGTTTATCATTTTCTTTATTTCCTTAATTGTTTGTTTATACCCTTTAAGCGTCATTCTTAAATTAGATCCTATTAAAGCAATGAAAATATAATGAGACAAATAATTAAAATCGCTTGGAGAAATGTCTGGAGAAATAAACTTAGAAGTTTTATTGTTATCGCATCGATGGTTTTAGGTCTATGGTCAGGTCTATTCAGCGCTTCCATGATGTCTGCTCTAAATAATCAAAGGATTAATAGCGCAATAAAGTCTCAATTATCTCATCTGCAAATTCATCACCCTTCCTTTCAAGATAATTACGATGTAAAATATCAAATAAATAGTTTAAACGAAGTTTTAAAAGCACTGGATACGAATAAAAAAGTCAATTCTTATAGTACAAGAATAGTGCTTTCAGGAATGGCTTCTACTGCCAGAGGAGCAACAGGTGTTAAGCTTATAGGAACAGATTATGTTAATGAAAAAAATATTACTGATATACACAGTTCTATAGTGAAGGGAACTTATTTTTCTGGTGGCACAAGTAGACAAGCTGTAATTGGTCAAGAATTGGCCGAAAAACTAAAATTAGACATCAAAAAAAGCATATATCTAACCTTTGTTAATGTGAACGGAGCGCAAGAAAGGTTAAAGCTAAAAGTTGTAGGTATATTTAAATCCGGGAATTCTATGTTTGACGGTAGTAATATTTTTGCCCAAAAAAATTACTTAGATAAAGTTTTTGGAAAAGAAGGTGTTATACATGAAATAGCATTAGTTTGTAACGATGCAGCTCAAGCAAAAGAATTAAAAGATGAGCTCCTTGTAGCTTTCCCTAATAATAAAATAGAATTATGGTCTGAAATTTCACCTGAACTTGGCTATGCAAATGAGATGTTAAGTATTTTCCTGTATATTTTTATGATTATCATACTAATTGCTCTTTCATTTGGAATCATAAACACCATGTTAATGGCTATTCTTGAAAGAAAAAGAGAGCTAGGGGTTTTAATGTCAGTAGGCCTTAACAAACCTAAGATTTTCTTAATGATAGCTTTGGAAACTCTTTTTATATCTTTAGTTTCAGTGCCATTAGGTGTTTTTATTTCTTACATGAGTATTTCGTACTTTGGTGATGTTGGCATCGATCTTTCTATGGTTGAAAAAGGTCTTGAACAATTTGGCATGGGTACTAGACTATATACTGAACTATATCTCGATTATTATATAAATATCACTCTTTTAACTTTTTTACTAACCTTTATTTCTTCATTATTTCCAGCAAGAAGAGCTCTTAAGCTGGAACCAGCTGTAGCAGTAAGATCAATATAATTTGTTATGAATGTAATTGAAGCCAAAAATTTAAAAAAAATATATAGTCAAGGCGAAATTCAGGTTAATGCCTTAAACGATGTGTCTATAAACTTCAAACAGGGTGAATTCACTGCTATTGTAGGTCCTTCAGGGTCTGGAAAAACAACCTTTTTAAACACTATAGGCGGCCTTGATAAACCAACTTCTGGAAATGTAATGATCAATAACTTAGATATAACAAAATTAAGAGCAAATAAATTAATTGATTTTAGATTAAAGAATATTGGATTTGTTTTTCAGTCTTATAATTTAATTCCTGTACTTACAGCAAAAGAAAACATCGAGTTTATAATGCTAATGCAAGGATATTCACAAGCAAAAAGAAATGAACGGGCCTTAGGATTATTAGATGCTGTTGGTTTAAGCAATGAATCTAAAAGAAGGCCTGGACAGCTATCTGGCGGTCAACAACAAAGAGTTGCAGTTGCTAGAGCACTTGCTTCAAAACCAAAGTTTATACTTGCAGATGAACCAACTGCTAATTTAGATTCAACTTCAACTAAAAATTTACTAGATACAATGTATGATCTTAATAGAAAAGAAAAAATGACATTTATCTTTTCCACTCATGACCAACGAGTCATAGATAGAGCAAAAAGAGTAATTACCTTAGAAGATGGAAAAATCCTTTCTGATAAGACAACTTAATATATAAGCTTAAATATTGAAATCAAGACTCTTTTATTTCTTTTTTTTATTTTCAATCATACTTTCTTTTTCACAACAAACTAAAAAAGACAAGCTAAAAGAAGTTATAAGTATCTCAGGCTATATCAAGTATCTGAAAACTTATTCTTATAGTGAAAAGAACTTGATAGGAGACAACCTTATACACAACAGGATCAGATTAAAAGCTGATTTTTCCCCTGAATTAACTGCTGTCTTTGAAATGAGAAATAGAATTTTTTATGGTGATATAACAAGTAAGGCATTGAAATTTGGGGAGTTATTAGACCAAGATGCCGGTCAAGTTGATTTGTCTTTTAATACACTTAATACAACCCCGATGGTTTTTAATACAATTTTTGATAGAGCTTATTTAAGATATGCTGCTGAAAAATATCAGCTAACACTTGGAAGACAAAGAATAAACTGGGGAGTTAACTTAGCATGGAGTCCCAATGATCTGTTTAATGCTTATAGTTTATTAGACTTTGATTATCAGGAACGTGCCGGAACAGATGCTATAAGGTTTCAATATTACACTGGTGATCTGTCAAGCATAGACTTATCAATTCAACCTGGCCAGGATCTGGATAAATCTATTATTGGATTTTTATGGAAATTTAATAAATGGGAACGTGATTTTCAGATACTTGCTGGAAATTATTATGATGATTATGTTCTTGGATATGGGAGCGAGGGGACTCTTTTTGATAAATTTGGATTTAAAAGAGAGGTGAGTTACTTTATTCCAAAGAACAGG
>JAQWON010000095.1 GCA_029245825.1 Flavobacteriaceae bacterium | reverse complement strand
CCATTTTTTCAGATTCTTGAATAAGAGGATATACAATATATACCTGAGCACCACTTTTAATCTCTTCTCTTATGAACTTATAAACTTTTAATCTATTTGAATCAAATTGGTGATAAGTTTTAATTTCCTTTCTTCCAGGAGGTAATTCATTAATAACTGAAACATCAAGATCTCCATATAGTGTCATTGCCAGAGTTCTTGGTATAGGGGTAGCAGTCATAACCAAAACATGTGGAGGAGTAATGTTTTTTTTCCAAAGTCTAGCACGTTGAGCAACTCCAAATCTATGTTGTTCATCAATTATTGCCAGACCTAGATTTAAGAAATTCACCTTTTCCTCAATTATTGAATGCGTTCCAATTAGTATATTTAATTTTCCATTTTTCAGATTCTTGTTAATTAAATCTCTATGAGATTTTTTTGTATTACCAGTTAAAAGTTCTACAGTTATATCAAGATTTGATAAAAATTTTGATATTGATTGAAAATGTTGTTGGGCTAAGATTTCAGTTGGAGCCATTATACAAGATTGATAACCATTATCAAAAGCAATTAGCATTGACATTAATCCAACTATAGTTTTCCCAGAGCCAACATCACCTTGTAACAATCTATTCATTTGTCTGCCACTACCAAGGTCTTTTCTTATTTCCTTTATTACTGTTTTTTGGGCATTTGTTAGCTCAAAGCTTAAATTGTTTTTAAAAAACGAATTAAAACTATCTCCAACCTTTTTAAATACTAAGCCTTTTATTTTCTTCTTTCTTCTATTATTCTTTAATATTAATTGGAGTTGAATGTAAAATAATTCCTCAAATTTTAATCTTTCTTGCGCCACTGAAAGAGTCTTTTGATTCTCAGGAAAATGAATATTTCTAATTGCCTCATGTTTCCCTATAAAATTGTATTTTTTTATTAAATAATCTGGCAAGCTTTCACCTAAGTCAGTTTTGAATTCATTAAATAAATTAATTAATAAATTGAGAATTACCCTTTGGGACATACCTTTTGATAAAAGATTTTCAGTGCTTGGATAAATTGGTTTTAGCTTTTGAGAAGGCCTTTTGATAAATTCTGATTCAAGATCCATTTCTGGATGCGGTATATTTGGTTTGCCTTTGAACCAATTTATTCTTCCAAATATTATGTATGGAACATTTTTTTTTAGACCTTCTTTAATCCATCTATATCCTCTGAACCACAAAAGCTCTATTGTGTTTTTACCATCTGAAAAAATTGCCACAAGTCTTTTACCTGATTTTTGAGAAATTATTTCAACGTTAGTTATTTGACCTTTTAATTGTACTTCGGAATTGTTTTTAGGTAAGTCAGAAATTTTATAAAAACTGCTTCTATCAATGTATCTATTTGGAAAAAAATAAAGTAGATCTTGGAAAGTAAATATTTTGAGTTCTTTATTTAATAAATCAGCTCTATTAGGACCTACACCTTTAAGATATTCAATTGAAGTTTGTAATGGATCCATATTTATCTAATAATGTTAATTAATTATTTAAATTCAATTTGAATTCTTAAAAACTTCTTCTAATTTAGGATAAAAACAATATATACTTTAAATGCGTGCTCTAGTAATTTCAGGCGGAGGAAGTAAAGGTGCTTTTGCAGGTGGAGTAGCTGAGTATTTAATTGAAAAAATGGATAATGATTATGACATATATATTGGCACTTCTACTGGAAGTTTATTAATTACGCACCTCGCATTAGGAAAAACCAAAATTCTTAAAAAATTATTTACTCAGGTCACTCAAGAAAAGATTTTTGATAATTGTCCATTTAGAATAAAAAAGAAGGGTCCGATTGAATCAATCAGTATAAATCACTTTAATGTTATTAAAAACTTTATAAGAGGTAAGAAAACCTTTGGAGAAAGTAATAATTTGAGAAATACTATTCAAGAAGCAATTTCAAATGAAGACTTTAATAAGCTTAAAGAATCAAAAAAGGAAGTTTTTATTACTGTATCTAATCTCTCTAGAAATAAAGTTGAGTACAAAAGACTTAAAAATTGTACATATTCTGACTACTTGGATTGGATATGGGTTTCTTGCAATTATGTTCCATTTATGAGTTTATCAGTTAAAGAAGGATGTGAATATGCAGATGGAGGACTGGGCACAATAATTTCAATTGAAGAAGCGATCCGAATTGGATCTAATTATGTAGATGCTATCATTTTAGACACTGAATTTCAATACACTAACAGGGTACATTCAAGAAATGCTTTCCAAGCATTGACCTCAGTATTTAGTTTTATGGCAGATAAAATTGAGTCTCAGAATATTAAAATTGGAGAGCTTATGGCAGATAAGGAAAAAGCAAAAATTAATTTGTATTATACTCCAACAATTTTAACAAGTAATTCGTTAATTTTTGAGAAAGAAAAAATGAAAAAATGGTGGACTGATGGATTCAATCACGCCAAAAAATTAAACAAGTCCTTTAAGGTTTAATATGGATAAAGATTTTAGTCACCTGTCAGAACTAAATGAATCACAATTAGCCCCTGTACTTCATGAAGAGGGGCCTATGATAGTTGTTGCCGGAGCAGGATCTGGTAAAACAAGAGTTCTAACTCATAGGATAACAAATTTAATGTTGAAAGGAGTAGATCCTTTTTCTATTCTTGCCTTAACATTTACAAATAAAGCAGCTCGTGAAATGAAGGAGCGAATTATTTCTCTGGTTGGAAGTAGTGAGGCTAAAAACATTTGGATGGGGACTTTTCATTCAATTTTTGCAAGGATTTTAAGAAATGAAGCTGATAAATTAGGCTATAGTAGTAGATTTACAATTTATGACACTCAAGATTCGGATCGAATTATTTCATCCATAATCAAAGATTTTTCTTTAGATAAAGATCTTTATAAATACAAAGAAATAAGGAATAGAATCTCTATGTTTAAAAATAATTTAATAACTGTTAATGCGTATCAAAACAACTCAGAATTAGTTGAATATGATTTGGCTTCAAGGAGACCTAAAATGGGTGAAGTTTACAAAGAGTATGTTGAAAGATGTTTTAGATCAGGCGCAATGGACTTTGATGATCTTCTTTTAAAAACAAATGAGTTGTTAAATCTTTATCCAGAAGTACTTGCAAAATATCAAAATCAATTTCGTTTTATTTTAGTTGATGAATATCAGGATACCAATCATTCTCAATATATAATTATCAAATCGTTATCCGACAAGTTTCAGAACATATGTGTAGTAGGAGATGATGCTCAAAGTATCTATAGCTTTAGGGGAGCAAATATTCGAAACATAATAGATTTCCAAAAAGATTATACTGACGCTAAAATATACAGATTAGAACAAAATTACAGATCAACAAAAAATATTGTTAATGCCGCAAATTCTTTAATTAAACACAATAAGAATAAAATTGATAAGGTCGTTTGGACTGCTAATGGTGAAGGTGAAAAGATAAAAATAAGAAGATGTTTGACAGATGGAGAAGAAGCTAGATTAGTGTCAAAAACGATTAAAGATATTATAAATAATAAAAATAAAAAGTATAATAATTTTGTTATTTTATACAGGACAAATGCCCAATCAAGGAACATTGAAGATGCTTTTAGAAAATCTTTAATACCATACAGAATATATGGAGGGTTGTCTTTTTATCAAAGAAGAGAGATAAAGGATATATTAGCTTATTTAAGAGTTATCGTTAATCCAAACGATGAAGAAAGTCTTAAAAGGATAATTAATTATCCAACTAGAGGGATTGGTTCAACAACAATTGACAAGGTCCTTGTTGGATCAAAGGACAATAACATTTCATTTTTTGAGGCTCTTGAAAAAAGTAAAGAACTTAAATTTTCTATACCCGATAAAACACTTCTTAAAATAGAGAATTTTGTAACATTTATTAAATCCCTTCAATTTCAAAATAATAAGTTAAACGCTTTTGAGATGGTAGATATTATAGTGAAGAAAACTAATTTCCTGGAAGAATTAAAAAAAGAAAGCACTCTTGATTCAATTACTAAAACAGAAAACGTTCAAGAATTAGTTAATGGGATCCGTGATTTTGTTGAATTACAAAAAGAGATTGTAGATTCAACAGGAGGTTTAGATGAATTTCTTGAGGATATTGCCTTGGCGACAGATTTTGATAAAAATATTGAAAATGAA
>JAQWON010000082.1 GCA_029245825.1 Flavobacteriaceae bacterium | reverse complement strand
CTAAGCTAAAAAATTTATAATTAATTCTTAGCGATTGTTTGAATAATGTTGTGGGGGGAGCAGGATTCGAACCTGCGAAGGTATAAACCAACAGATTTACAGTCTGTCCTCGTTGGCCGCTTGAGTATCCCCCCCAAGCTTTAAATTAAGAGCCGATGGAGGGACTCGAACCCACGACCTGCTGATTACAAATCAGCTGCTCTAGCCAGCTGAGCTACATCGGCTTAATTAAAAAAAGCCCGTAAAAACGGACTGCAAATTAAATATTAATTTTTTTCTATTCAAAGCAATTATATAAAATAAACCGATTACTATTAAATCTTATTTTTTACGTATTATATTTTAAATTATTTTTTTCTTTCCCTGGGATGCGAATTGGAATAGATTTTTTTTATCTGTTCCATACTAGTGTGTGTATATACTTGAGTTGCAGCAATGCTCTCATGTCCAAGTAATTCCTTTACAGCATTTAAATCAGCTCCATTATCAAGTAAATGTGTAGCAAAACTATGACGAAGCATGTGAGGGCTTCGTTTAACCTTTGTTGAAACTTTACTGAAGTAATTATTTACTGTTTTGTATACAAACGCATCTTTTAGTTTCCTGCCAATTTCAGAGAGAAAAAGGAATTTATCATCTATTATTTTATTAAGCCCTTTTCTATATTCAAGATACGTTTTCATGCAGCTAATCGCTTCAGGAAGTAAGGGAATAAGTCGCTCTTTGTTTCTTTTACCAAGCACCTTAATTTTATGTGTATTCAAATCTAGATTAGTTAGCTTTAAAGTAATTAATTCCATCCGTCTTATCCCGGTATAATAAAGTAATGTTATTATTGATCGCTCTAAATGACCATTATAATCTGCGCCAAAATAGTTTCCGTCTAAAACGTCAGAAACTTCTTTAACAGTGAACGGAACATTAATTTTTTTTGATTCTTTTAAAGGCTTATGCTTCTTTAGTGGAGAGATCTTAATTATTCCTGTTTTTAATAAAAATTTATAATAAGATCTTAGTACAGATATTTTCCTGTTTACCGTTCTGTTAGTATTTCCAGATTCAATCAAAAAAACAATCCATGATCTTATGATAGTATATTCTATCTTTTCAATGCTCTGTATATTAAATTTTTCAATACAAAATTTGTGAAATTCATCCAAATTTCCCTGGTAGGCTATTCTTGTGTTTTCAGAATATTTTTTTTCTAAACTTATATAGGATATAAAGCTTTTAACTGACATAAAAAACGGTATAATCAAAGTTAAAAACTTATTTATAAGGAATTCAAATCAAATGGGAATAATTATTGATCTTCCTCGTCTTTGATGCGCTGTATGTATTGAGCTTTTTGAACTTTTGATCTGTACTTTACAGAAGGTTTGATAAATTGCTTTCTTGCCCTTACTTGTTTCATAGCACCAGTTTTTTCAAACTTTCGTTTGAAACGTTTTAGCGCTCGATCAATATTTTCACCTTCTTTAACAGGTATAATTAACATATTATTTAGCTCGTTTTAATTAAACTTGGGCAAATATATAAACTTAATTGGAAATTACTGTATGTTCACTTTTGAAATTATTTAGAAGAACTACCAACCCCTATTGCAGACAAATAATTTGATAGTTCATCTCTTACCTTAGGAAATAATAAAAGAAGTCCAATCATATTAGGAAAAACTAGAGCAAGAATCATAGCATCTGAAAAGGCCCAAACAGAGGACATGTCTCCAGCGGCTCCTATCACTATAAAAATTAAAAATAAAATCTTATAAGATAGATCTGAAATCTTACTTTTCCCAAAAAGGAACATCCAAGATTGAAGACCATAGTAAGACCAAGATATCATAGTAGAAATAGCAAATAAAACTACGGCTATTGTCAAGAAAGGCCCTGAAAAATAAATATATTTTGAAAATGCTGCAGCAGTAATTGCTGCACCTTCAACTTGCATCCCATCTATTAAGACCTTACCATCCAAACCTCCATAATTAAAAACAGTATTATCCCCATTAAAAATTATTATCACTAATGCCGTCATTGTACAAATAACAACCGTATCAATAAACGGTTCTAATAATGCAACTAATCCCTCAGATGCGGGATATTTTGTTCTAACAGCTGAGTGAGCTATTGAAGCAGATCCAGCGCCGGCTTCATTTGAGAAGGCTGCTCTTCTAAAACCAGTTATTAGGACTCCTAAAACACCTCCAAGTCCAGCCTGTGGGTTAAATGCTTGTTGAAAAATCATGGCAAACGCATCATCAACAAAAGTTATATTGCCTAGAATTATATATAGACATGCAGCAACATACATAAGAGCCATAAATGGAACTATTTTTTCAGTTACAGATGCAATTCTTTTAATTCCACCAATTATAATAATTCCAACAAAAACCATCATTATTATTCCAATTATGGTTCTTGCACTTCCTCCTGTTAGTCCAAAAGAATTTACTAGTTGCATAGCAGCTTGATTTGACTGAGCAGCATTACCTCCTCCAAAAGAAGCTCCAATGCATAGCAATGCAAAAATAACAGCTAAAATCTTTCCTATTCTCACGAACCCTTTTTCTTTAAATCCTTTTGCTAAATAGTACATGGGCCCCCCATAAACAATCCCATCATCTGAAATGTCTCTATATTTTACACCTAATGTACACTCAACAAATTTCGTAGACATTCCCAAAAGACCGCAAAGAATCATCCAAAAAGTTGCTCCTGGTCCACCAACAGCAATTGCAAGAGCAACTCCAGCAATATTGCCATTACCTACAGTTCCTGAAACCGCTGTTGCCAATGCCTGAAAATGGCTAACTTCTCCCTCTTTTGAATTCTTTTTAGATTCATCTTTAACATCTATTGATTGATTATTATCAAGAGAATCATATTTCCCCATTACTATCTTAACTGACGTAGAAAATCTCCTAACATTAACAAATCCAAAGTATACTGTAAAAAATAAAGCGCCTCCAACTAAAAGTATAATTATTGTTGGAATAGACTGTCCAAATAAATACTCAGTTCCAGGGAATGAATGTAAAATTACTGCTTCCCACCAATTTGCTATAGGAGTAAAGGCTTGATTTATTCGCTCGTCTAAATCAAGTTCTTGAAAATAACTTGATATTGTTGAAAGTATCATGTAAGAGTAAAAGGAAATAATTTTTGAAGTCAATGCTACCATTAAAAATATATCTTAGGTTGCGCAATATCTAAAAAAGTGACTACAAATCAAAAACAGAACTCCTTTTTGTGTAAATCATATCCTTCATCTTTAGCCAGAATGCAATGATAAGATACAATACAGGGCCTCCAATAATAGTAGTAAAAGAAGTATATATAAAAAAAAGACGAACACTCTTCACTTTCATGCCAAGCGTTTCTGCTAAACGAGTTGATACAGCAAAACCATGCTTTTCAAAAAAATGACGAACCCTTAAAAATCTATTCATAAATAAAAGCTACTTAACTAAATCTCCCTCCCATTCTAAGACTCCTCCAACTAAATTATAAGTAGTTTTAATTCCAAGTTGCTGCATTAGATAACAAGCCTTAGAGCTTCTTTGGCCAGACCTGCAATAAACGTAATATGAAGTTGATTTATCTAAAGAATTTAATTTTTCAATAAAAGTTTCTGTTTTTGTAATATCAATTAAAATAGAATTTTGAATATGCCCTTCAAGATATTCTCCTGATGTTCTCACATCAACAATAACAGAATTACTATCATTTTCATGACCTGACAACCACTCTTTTTGAGTTAAATCCATACATAAGCAAAAATAGCATTTATATGTTAATTTCAAAATTTGGTTATTTGATAAAAATAAATATATTTGTATAAACAATTGTTGTATAAACAATAAAATTAAAGACATATCAAAAACACTGTTATAGGTATTCTAAAAGCAGCAAGTAAAGCAGAGTTTGAACTTGAAGAAGCTTTAAAGCCAAACAAACTTAGTCTTCAGCAATTTAATGTGCTTCGGATTTTAAGGGATAGAAAAAATAAAATATCTAACCTAAATACTATACAAGTCAGAATGATATATAAAATGAGTAATACTTCAAGGCTAATTGATAAATTAATTGATAAAAAACTTGTCAAAAGAAGCCCTTGCAAAGAGAATAGAAGAAAAGTTGAAATTATAATAACTGAAACAGGTCTCTCCCTCTTATCTGATTTAGATGGTAAAATTGAAAGTGCGGAAAAAAAAATCCTTGATCCACTAGATAATGAAAGCCAAAAAAGACTAAGAAAACTATTAAATAAGATAAATTTGATGAAACAATAATTTTTAAAACCTCAATTATGGAAAAATATATTTATAAATCAATAATTACATCCCTTTTAATGCTAATGATTCCAGCAAGCTTAATCAGCCAAACATCAAGATTAATAGATGTAGAAAATTCTAAAATTAAATGGGTAGGCAAAGAACTTAGTGGAAAAAATCATTACGGTTCCCTTAAATTTAAAAATGGAAACCTACAACTAAACGGAAAAATTATTTCTGGTAATTTCACTGTTGACATGAATACTATTAGCGTTGAAGATCTCCAAGGAGTGTCAAAACAAAGATTAGAGGGACACCTACGCTCAGATGATTTTTTCTCTGTAGAAAAATTTTCAGAAGCTATATTTGAAATTAATTCATCCGATGTTGTTAATGAAGATGGAGCTAATCAAATCTTAAGTGGCAATCTTACAATAAAAGGAATCACGCATCCGGCTAAAATAGAGATTGATAATAATTGGGGTGCTAAATTAGTATTTGACAGAAGTAAATATGATGTTCGCTTTAGGTCTGGTAATTTTTTTCAAAATCTTGGAGATAAGTTAATCTATGATGAAATAGTTATTAGCGCAAATATTGCTTTTGCAAATTGAATTTAAAACAATTTTATTTCAACATTTGTAAGATTGGGATTATAATGTATATTTGAGCAATGAAAATTATAAAAAATACTTGGTGGTGGAATAAATCAACGGATTAGCTTCGTGGAGATCTGCTTTCAAAAAATTTAAGCTTGTCATCATGACAAGCTTTTTTTTTTAGAAAAAATGGAAAAATTTGTTTTAGATTCAAAGCATAAAAAAATTTTATCAGATACATTTACTCCTGTAAGTGTATATCTTAAAATACGTGATGTATACCCCAATAGTATCTTACTTGAAAGTAGTGATTATAATCATAATAATAAGGGGTTCTCATATATATGCTTTAATCCTATTGCCTATTTTAAAGTTGAACAAAATTTTATAACTAGAAAATTTCCTGACAATAAAATTATTACTGAAAAGATAAATGAAAAGATAAATATTCCAAACTGCATCGACTCATTCTCAAAACAGTTTAAAGTTAAAAGCAATGGATTTAAATTTATAAGCAGTGGCCTTTTTGGCTATATTTCACATGATGCAGTCCGATATTTTGAAAACATATCATTAGACAATAAAAAACAAGAGCTAAACATACCAGACATATACTATGCTGTATACCAGAACATAATTGCAATAAGCTTGTTTAATCATGAAGCCCATATTTTTTCTCACAGTTTAAATAAGGACCATAATCTTGGTGAAATTGAAGCTTTGTTAAAAAACAAATCTACAAGTGTTTATAGTTTTAAAAAATCAGGCGGCAAAACATCAAATCTCAATGATAATGATTTCATTGAATATGTAAAAAAAGCCAAAGCGCA
Source organism: Flavobacteriaceae bacterium (assembly GCA_029245825.1). Taxonomy (GTDB): domain Bacteria; phylum Bacteroidota; class Bacteroidia; order Flavobacteriales; family Flavobacteriaceae. The sequence goes on along the minus strand of JAQWON010000082.1, from coordinate 11,699 downwards.
TTGTCATAGAGGAGATGTATTTCAACTAGTTTTATCAAGGCGCTTTTCACAAGAATTTAAAGGCGATGAATTTAATGTTTACAGAAGTTTGCGTTCAATAAACCCTTCTCCCTATTTATTCTTTTTTGACTATGGAGATTATAAAATCTTTGGCAGTTCACCAGAGGCTCAATTAATAATAAAAGATGGAAATGCAGAAATTCACCCTATTGCTGGCACTTTCCGAAGAACAGGAAATGATGAAAAAGACAAGGATTTGGCAACAAGACTAAAAAAAGATCCAAAAGAAAATAGTGAACATGTAATGTTAATAGATTTAGCTCGAAATGATTTAAGTCGAAATGGATCGAAGGTATCTGTAGAAAAAAATAGAGAAATTCAACTATTTTCTCACGTAATTCATCTGGTCTCTAAAGTAAAATGCAAAATGAAAGCTAAAGCTAAAACTTTTCAAGTAGTGGCTGATACTTTTCCCGCTGGAACACTCAGTGGAGCACCAAAACACAAGGCTCTTCAACTAATTGATAAGTATGAAAGTATAAAAAGAAATTTTTATGGAGGCGCTATTGGTTACATGGATTTTGAAGGGAATTTTAATCATGCTATCATAATAAGATCTTTTTTAAGTAAAGACCAAAAATTACATTATCAGGCTGGTGCAGGAATTGTTGCTGATTCAGATCCAAATAGTGAATTACAAGAAGTGTATAATAAATTAGGGGCTTTAGACAAAGCTCTAAAACTAGCAGAAGAATTATCATGAAGGAAATTTTTGTTATTGATAATTATGATTCATTCACATATAATTTAGTGCATTGTATTGAGGAATTAGGCTATAAAACCACAGTTAAAAGGAATGACAAATTCGAACTCAATGAACTAGAGGATTTTCAAAATATCCTACTCTCACCTGGTCCAGGTATTCCAGATGAATCAGGGTTATTGAAAAATGCTATTAAACATTATTCTTCTACAAAAAAAATATTAGGAATTTGCCTGGGTCAGCAGGCTATTGCTGAAGTTTTTGGAGGAAAACTGATAAATTTAGATAAAGTGTATCATGGAGTATCTACAAAAATCAATGTTGTAAAAAAAGACTCTTTGTTTAAAGACCTCCCAACAAGTTTTTTAGCAGGGAGATACCATTCATGGGTAGTTGAAACGCCTTTGCCTGATGAGCTAGAGGCCACTTCATTTGATGAAAAAGGTCAATTAATGTCCCTAAGGCATAAGGAGTTTGATGTTAAAGCTCTACAGTACCACCCAGAATCGATACTAACCCCGAATGGAAAAAAAATATTAAATAACTGGATTAATTCTTAAATGATGAAAAAAATATTGACTAGGTTAATTCAATACCAACAACTTGAAAAAGAGGAAGCAAAACAAATAATTATTAAAATAGCTGATGGCCAATACAATACAAGTCAAATAGCCTCTTTTTTAACCATTTACATGATGAGAAATATTAGTCTAAATGAGCTTGAAGGCTTTCGTGAAGCACTGCAAGAATTATGTATTAATATTGATTTAAGTGAATTTAATACAATAGATCTATGTGGAACAGGTGGAGATGGAAAAAATACATTTAATATTTCAACCCTTTCTTCTTTTATAACTGCGGGAGCAGGAGTAAAAGTTACAAAACATGGGAATTATGGGGTTTCGTCTGGTTGTGGATCAAGTAATGTACTTGAAGCAATCGGCATTAAATTTTCAAATGACAAAGATTTTTTAAAAAAATCTATTGAAAAAGCAGGAATTTGTTTTTTACATGCACCTCTATTTCATCCTGCAATGAAGAATGTAGCCCCTGTTAGAAAGCAATTAGGATTAAAAACATTCTTTAATATTTTAGGTCCAATTGTCAATCCATCCTTTCCGAAAAATCAATTGATAGGAGTATTTAACCTAGAATTAGCAAGGCTTTACAGTTACTTGTTTCAAAAAACGGACATAAATTACACAATTCTGCATGGCCTTGATGGGTATGATGAAATTTCACTAACAGGAAACACAAAGATTTTTACAAAAAAAAGTGAAAACATCTTGAGACCAGAAGATTTTGGAGTTATCCCTACAAAGCCTGAGAATATTTCAGGAGGCAAGGATATATCCTCTTCTGTTAAGATATTTATGGATATAATTAAAAATAAGGGGACAGATGCTCAAAACAATGTAGTTTGTGCTAATGCAGGTATGGCAATATCAACTGTTTTAAAAGTTTCTCCTATTGAGGGCTTTGAAAAAGCAAAAGAATCTTTAGAATCTGGAAAAGCTCTAAAATCATTGGTGAAACTTCAAGATTTATCTAAAAAATGACAATATTAGAAGAAATAATTAGCTATAAAAAAAGAGAAGTTTTAAAACAGAAAAAATTGTTTCCATACAATTATCTTGAAAAATCGACTTTTTTCAAAAATAGAAGCAAGTCATTAGTTGAAATTCTAAAAAAAAGTGATTCTGGAATTATTGCGGAACATAAAAGGAGTTCACCCTCAAAAAAAGAAATCAATAATAATATCCCAATAAATAAAGTAATTAAAGGTTATGATAAAGCTGGAGTCTGCGGAATGTCAATCTTAACTGATAAAAAGTTTTTTTCAGGATCTTTGAAAGATTTGAAAGAGGCAAGAAATATAACTGATTTGCCTATTTTAAGAAAAGACTTCACCATAGATATATATCAAATTGTTGAAGCAAAAGCCTATGGGGCAGACTTAGTTCTGTTAATTGCAGCTGCTTTATCAAACAAAGAAATAAAAGTTTTTTCTGATTTTGCAAAAAAACTTAACCTAGAGGTTCTCCTAGAAATACATAGTATTAATGAGCTTAAAAACTCACTCACCCCCTCAATAGATATAGTAGGAGTTAACAATCGTAATTTAAAAACCTTTGAAGTTGATATTAATATTAGCAAAGAACTTTCTGATCAAATCCCAAAAGATTTTATTAAAATATCAGAAAGCGGAATTAATAAACCTTCTTCTGTTATTGAATTAAAAAAGTATGGATACAAAGGGTTTTTGGTTGGCGAAAGCTTCATGAAAACAAATGACCCAGGAAAAAGCGCAAGTAAATTCATAAAAAAAATAGAAAATGAAAATTAAGGTCTGTGGAATGCGCGAGAATCAAAATTTAGAGAAGCTAATTAAGCTCAAACCTGATTACGTAGGTTTTATTTTTTATATTAATTCGCCTAGATTCGCTGGAGAAAATACACCTATCTTACCAGATGGGATAAAAAAAACTGGTGTTTTTGTAAATTCTCAAATTGAATTTATAAAAAAGATGATTAAAAAACATAGCTTACAATCCATACAGCTTCACGGAGATGAAAAACCTGAATTCTGTCAACTATTAAAATCATTTAACGTAGAAGTAATCAAAGCAATTAATATTCTAAATAAATATGATTTTAAAAAATTAATTCCATATCAAAAGTCCTGTGATTATTTTCTTTTTGATACAAAAGGTAAACTCCCTGGCGGAAATGGTTACGCTTTTGATTGGAAGATCTTAAAAAATTACACTTTAAACAAACCATTTTTTTTAAGTGGAGGAATTGGCCCTGAACATATTTCAAAAATCAAAAAATTACTTAAAACAAATTTGCCAATTTATGCAATTGACATAAATAGTAAATTCGAAATAAAACCTGGTTTAAAAAAAATTGAAATAATTGAAGAATTTAAAAATAAAATAAATGAACTATAATATAGATCAAAAAGGTTATTATGGTGATTTTGGAGGAGCTTACATTCCTGAAATGCTATATCCTAATATATTTGAATTAAAACAAAAATATCTCTCAATAATAAATGATATTAGTTTTAAAAAAGAGTTCAATCAACTTCTTGAAGAGTACGTTGGAAGACCAACTCCTTTATACTTTGCAAAAAGGCTTTCAAAAAAATATAATACCAAAATTTATCTTAAAAGAGAAGATCTATGTCATACAGGGGCTCACAAAATTAATAATACTGTTGGACAAATTCTATTAGCAAAGCATCTAAAGAAAAAGCGAATTATAGCTGAAACTGGGGCTGGACAACATGGAGTTGCAACAGCAACAGTTTGTGCGTTAATGGGGATAAAATGCGTAGTTTATATGGGAGATTTGGATATCAAAAGGCAAGCCCCAAATGTAGCTCGAATGAAAATGCTTGGAGCAGAAGTGAAATCTGTTCAATCAGGCAGCAAAACCTTAAAGGATGCAACTAATGAAGCAATTAGAGATTGGATCAATAATCCTTTAAATACTCATTACATAATTGGTTCTGTTGTTGGACCTCATCCATACCCAGATATGGTTGCTCGTTTTCAATCTGTAATAAGCAAAGAAATTGAAGAACAACTTTTAGAAAAAGAAAATAGATCAAAACCCGATCATATAATTGCATGTGTTGGCGGAGGAAGCAATGCAGCTGGGGCCTACTATCATTTTCTAAATAATAAAACTGTTAACCTAATTGCAGTTGAGGCTGCTGGTAAGGGAATTGATAGCGGGGAAAGTGCGGCAACTTCTGCCCTTGGAAAAGATGGGATCATACATGGCAGTAAAACACTTTTGATGCAAACCCCAGATGGTCAAATTACTGAGCCATATTCTATTTCAGCAGGACTAGACTATCCTGGTGTTGGACCTCTTCATTCTCACCTTTTTCGAACAGGAAGAGCAGAATTTATTTCAATTACAGATGAAAATGCAATGCAGGCAGGTCTAGAACTATCCCAACTTGAAGGAATTATACCTGCAATTGAGACCTCACATGCCTTTGCGGTTTTTAAAAACCGCAAATTTGAGACAAATAACATAGTCGTTGTAAATTTGTCTGGCAGAGGCGATAAAGATCTTGACACTTTTATTAATTTTTTCAAACTCCAGTGAACAGAATAGATAAAACTTTCAAAAAATCAAAAAAAATATTATCAATATATTTTTCTGCTGGATATCCAAGAATTGGAGATACAATGCCAATTCTTAAGAGGCTTCAAGAGAGTGGAGTGGATATGATTGAAATAGGAATGCCTTTTAGTGACCCTCTTGCTGATGGTCCTGTAATCCAAAAAAGTTCAAACATTGCGTTAAAAAATGGAATGACATCAATGAACCTTTTTAAACAATTAGAAAGGGCTAGAGAAGAAATTAAAATTCCTCTAATAATTATGGGATATTTTAATCCAATCATGCGATTTGGAGTTGAAAAATTTTGTGAAAAATGTAATCAAGTAGGAATTGATGGTCTTATAATACCCGATCTTCCTTTAGAAATATATCAAAAATCATATCAGTCAATTTTTAAAAAAAATGGTCTATATAAAATATTCTTAATTACACCTCAAACATCAGGGGAAAGAATCAACTTAATTGACAGTGCTTCTAATGGATTTATATATATGGTAAGTAGTTCTAGTGTTACTGGAACTAGAGAAAGATTTGAAGATGAGCAAATTAATTACTTTAAGAGAATTAAAAAAATGAGGCTTAAAAACCCAACGCTAGTAGGCTTTGGAGTTAGCAATTCGGAAACATTTAAATTAGCATGTGAAAATTCAAATGGAGCTATAATTGGATCCGCATTCATTAAATTTTTAGAACAAAATGATTTAAATAAAATAAATTATTTTGTATCAAAAATAAAAGGAAAATAAATTTATGTTATCGCCACTCATCATTTTACTAATAAAATTTTAAAAAAATGAATCATCCTAAATAATGTTAGGTAAATTAATAATCTTAATGTCTTTAATTATTCTACCACTAAGTGGTCAAAAGAACATTCATGATAGATGGGATAATGAACTTAAAAAATATGTTTCTTATGAAGGAAGAGTTAATTATAAGAAATGGCGAACAAACAAGCATGGTATAGAATCTTATATAGAGGCTCTTCAGCAAAATCCTCCAAAAAAATACTGGAGTAAAAATGAGATACTATCTTACTGGATTAATGCCTATAACGCATTAACTGTTTTATTAGTTTTAGATAATTACCCTTTGGAAAGTATAAAAAAAATTAAAAATCCATGGAATAAAAAAGTCTTCTCTATAAACGAAATAAATTACTCGCTTTCAGAAATTGAACATAATATACTTAGAAAAATGGATGAGCCAAGAATTCATTTTGCTATCAATTGTGCTTCTATATCATGTCCAAACCTTTCATATAATGCATATAAAGCGAATAAACTTGAAACTCAACTCGAGATCTCTGTTAAAAACTTTTTAACTGATAAATCAAAAAATGTTTTTTCGCAAAATCAAGTTAAATTATCAAAAATATTTCTTTGGTTTAATAAAGATTTTGGCTCAAAAAAATCTCTTGTTAAGTTTATTAATCTTTATGCTCCAAGAAAAATTTCCGAAAAAACTAGATTTAAGTATCTAAAATATAACTGGCTTTTAAATGAGTGAAAGACTATCAATTATAATCCCAGTATATAATGAAATTAATTTAGTAAAAGGTTTAATCGAGCAATTAAGGTCAAAATCAGAAAAAAGAAAAATAAACTAATTTTTGGAATAACTCTATTTATAGTTTCTTTAAACCTTTATGCATTCTGCACTTTGGTACAACATGGGTTTTTGAGAGTTTTATAGCCCCTGCAAGAGAATTAGAATACAAAAATTTTAGTTGAAATATTTATAGCATTTTTAAAAACCCCCTTTCTTTTGAAGTTAATTTTCTCCAATTACCCCTTGGCAGATCTTTTTTTGTTAGACCAGCAAAAACAACCCTATCCATTTTTAGAACTTTATAGTTAAGCTTTTTAAACATTTTTGTTAATATACTTGGCATTATACTAAAAGCTCTAATTCCAAGAACAAATTCATCATCAGTGTCTTTAACAATATCTATCTCCTCTAAAGAAAATTTTTTTTTATCTAAAATAACTCCTCTTTTCAATTCTATTAAGTGTTTATTATCAATGTTTTTGTTTAGAGTCAATTGATAAATCATGTTTATTTTAGATTTAGGACGATTTAATCTGTTAATTAGTTCTAAATCGTTGGTCATAACTATAAGTCCCGTAATTAATTTACCCATATCTCCAAAAGGAATTATTTTTGAAGACAGATTTGTGTTTGAAAAATTTTTCAGAAAATTATTTTTAACTCCCCCTTGATTTGTAACTACAAACCCTTTTGGTTTATTTAATAAAAAATACTCAAAAAAAGATTTTTCAACAATTTTATTTCTGAATTCTACCTTGTCTTTTAAAAAGACTTTTGTGCCTAAATCTTTTACTATTTTATCATTTACACTTACTAAACCCTTCAAAATATAACGATCAGCATCTCTTCTTGAGCAAATTCCTGAATTGGAAATATACTTGTTTAATCTAACCTTAGTCTCCTTAGAATCTTTTTTTTTACCCTGTTTCATTACTTTAAAAAACTATAAAATTTTATTTATACATAAAATATATTCCAAATACTCCAACTACAATTATAAACTTGAGAAGGTTGTGGATCCAAAGATATATCTTCTTAGTTGATGAAATCCAAGTGAGAATTAAAATAAAAAACATATAAGGCATGCAAAAAATAAAATAATATTCAATCAGACCTAAATCATTTTTAGTTAACAAATAAATTAAGAACCAGGTAACTAAAATTAGTGTTGATATGATCAATTTAGTAATAGGATTTCCAAAGACGATAGGGAGAGTTTTATAACTATGAACCCAATCTCCTTTGAAATTTTCAAAATCTTTTATGATATCTTTTATTAAAATCAATAAAAACAAAAACCCTGCGTATAAAAAAATAATTTGCTCAAAATTTTTAAAATATAAAGTGATAGCAAAAAATGGCAAAATAGTTAAAAACGCTTTGTATATATTACTTAACCAAAAAAGTCTTTTAATTAAAACACTATAAAGTAAAATCCCCAATATATATGTTACAAAAAAGATAACAGCCTTCAAAGAAAAAAGCCAAGAAACTACTAAACAAGTTAGGTTCATCAACAGATATATCCTAAATTGAAGCCCTTGAGATATAGTATGCTCAATTAAAAATTTTTGTGGTCTATTTATTTTATCTTTTTCAGCATCAAAGTAATTATTAATGATATATCCTGATGATGTAGATAAGGCTGTTGCAAAAACTAAGTAAAATAAATTCAGGTCAAAAATTATTTGCTCAAAATTTGAGTTTGGAGAAAAAACATAACGAGCAGTTAAGTACTGAGCAAGAATTAAAATTAAAATATTATATCCTCTTATTATGCTGAATAAACCTAGGACTTTAACCAATATATTTTCTTGACCTTTTGATAAAAACATCAAAAAAAATTACAAAGAATAAACCACTTCTAGCTTATATCTATTTAAAATTTTAGCTGTTTTATTAAAATCTTGGGTGAAACCTAAAATATAGCCTCCTCCTCCAGAACCACATAATTTTAAAAAGTATGCATTAGTTTCAATTCCTTTCTTCCATATTTCTATAAAATCAGAGGGGATCATTGGTTTAAAATTATCATAAACTAATTTTGAGAGAGATTTAATATTTACGAAAAGTGATTTGACATTTCCCTTTAAAAAATCATTAACACAATTATCGCTAATGGTATTAAATTTTTCTTTCATCATTACATTGAATTTTTCATGCTTCATGTTTTTTAAAAAGATGGACATCAATTGACCTGTTTCCCTTGAAGATCCACTATCTAATAAAAAAACAGCTCCCTTGCCATCCAAATTTTGAGAAGGGATTCCAGTTGGCTGAATATTCTCACTTGAATTAATTAGAATAGGAAGGCTTAAATAACTATTTAAGGGGTCAAGACCAGAAGATTTTCCATGAAAAAATCCCTCCATTTCAGCAAATATATTTTTAAGCTTTATCAATTTTTCTTTGTTAAGATTTTCAACAACTGAAATTTTTTCTAGAGCATATCTGTCATAAAAAGAGGCAACTAACGCACCACTGCTACCAAGCCCATATCCTTGAGGAATACTACTGTCAAAATATAATTTATCGGACAAATCCCTCTCCATTTTTTTCCAATCAAATTCGACTAAATCATGATTAACCTTTCTTAAAAATTTTGAAAATTCTGTTAATTTTTTATTTGAATCATAGATGAATTCTGATTCATTTTGTGGGATTTTTAGGGCTCCTTGGAAAAAATTATAGGGTATGGAAAGACCTCTTGAATCTTTTATAATACCATATTCTCCAAAGAGTAAAATTTTAGCATAAAAAAGGGGGCCTTTCATGGGTTTAAAATTATATCTTTTTTGGACCATTCCCAACTTGATCATGAATAAATTTTATACTTGGAAAAATTTTAATTATTTCATTATCTATAAAATCTAGAACATCTTTTCTAAAGGCTTTAGGGTATAAAAAATGAATATTTGGTCCTGCATCAAGAGTAAAACATAATGGGGTTTTTGAATTCTCTCTGTAATTTTTAATTAGCTCAATTATTTCAATAGTTTCTGGTTTAAAAAGCTTATATGGTGGTGATGAGGTCATCATTAATGCATGCAATGTAAGAGCTTCTGATTCTACAATTTGAATAAATTTTTCAATATCTCCAGTTGCAAGAGAGTTTTTTATTTCAAAAAAGTTTTGATTGGCTTGATAAAATCTTTTTTTGGCAAATGGATGATCATTCATTAATCTATGACCTTCTGTACTACTTATTTCTTTTTTAGCTTCATCTATTATAATTATTGTATTACAAAAACCATCAAATATTTTATCTATTTTTTGCTTAAAAGGAATAGCATATCTATCACTACTTTCTTTTAAATGAGAAGTTTTACCCCAAGATGCTATAGGCCCATAAATACTTCTAGAGGCACTGCCAGATCCAAGTCTAGCTAAAAAAGAGGTTTTAATTTTAAATGTCTCTTCTGTCATTTCAGAATTAATTTGTCTCTCCCAATCAGTAATACATAGAGCTATTGCGGCCATAGATGATGCAGAAGAGGCTATACCTGAACTGTGGGGAAAAGAATTACTGCTATCTATCATTAGATTGTGCATCTTTAAAGATGGGACATACGGCAAAATATTTTCTAAAAAAGTTTCTATTTTTTTGTAAAAATCTAATTTAATTTTACCGTCAAGTTTAAAAGTAAACCAGGGATCTTTTTTTGAATTAATAGGACTAAAATTAATTTTTGTTCTTGTAAAACACTTAGAAAGCAAAAAACTAATAGAGGGATTAGAAGGTATTTGATTTCCCTTTTTTCCCCAATATTTAATTAATGCTATGTTTGAAGGGGCTTCCCAAAATGAAGTATAAGAAATTCCTTCGTTGTTTTTAAAAATAAATTTTTCTTGATTCATTTATATCTTAAAACTAAGCAAAAGATAAATTATTCTTTATTAACTCTATCTGGAAAATCAGTTATAATTCCATCTACTCCTAAAGATATCATAGATTTAATGTCACTTGGGTTATTAACAGTCCATGGGAATAATTTAATCCCTTCATCCTTTATAATTTTTGAATTTTTATTTGTTAATAAAGAGTACTTAGGATTTATAGCATAAGCCTTTATTTTTTTTGCAAAAGGTATTGATTCTAAAGGATTACTATCTGTAAGTATCGCTATTGGAACTTCTTTATTTAAATTGAAGAATATATTCAATTCATCCCACTTAAAACTTGAAATAATTATTTTTGAGGGATCCCATGAAGAGTTTTTAAAATAGTCTTGGAGTAAGTCATTAGTTGGAACAGCAGTTCCAGATCCTTTTAGCTCAATATTCAGAATTAAACTACCATCAATTAAATCCATTACTTCATTGAGTGTAGGTATCGCATATGATCCTAGAACCTTCGCCTTTTTTAGTGAGTCAAGAGATGTTTCCTCAATATTTCCATTTAAGTTGGTTAGCTTATCTAGCATGATATCATGAAAGACAACTAATTCTCCTGAAGCACATTTAAAGACATCTATTTCTATACCATCTGCTCCTAATTCAATAGCTTTTTCAATTGAAGGAATAGTGTTTTCTGCAATATATCCCATTGCTCCACGATGACCTATAACAAGCGGGAAAGATTTTTTAAGACAAGAAATCACAGATAGAAAAATAAATGTTAAAAAAAATAATCTAGGCATTTATAAGATCAAATTTATAAAAGATTAATGTCATTTGATTAAAATCCAAAATTCCCAAGGTTTCATAACATACTCATAAGTTGAAGAAAGGGTTTTTTTCGTTCCTTTGGGAAAGCTTTTAAAATTGCTATCATAATTCATTCTAAATTGACTATGATTACTACTAAAATTAGCGATAAAAACAATTGTATCTCCTTTATTTCTTCTTTCAAAAGCTAAGATTTTGTCTTCTGCATTAGTTTCGATATAAGAAAGTTTTTCATACCCTAAACTCGCTTTTAATGCAGGGTGATTATTTTTTAGGTCACCCATTCTTTTTAAAAAATCTATTGTCGCTCCTGAAACTTTAGGAAAACTATCCTTCTCAAAAAAAAGTAATCTTTTATTCAAATCATACTCTTGACCACTATAAATTAGTGGTATTCCAGGAGAAAGGTAGCTCAATGCTGTAAAAACTTTTTCAGCATCACCGTAAACTTCTTTAATACTTCCATTCCAAGAATTTTCGTCATGGTTTGTTAAAAAATTAATTAAAACATTTTCATTTTTATAATTTTTATTGATCCAGCTAAAATGTTTTCTTAAGGAATTTACATCTT
>JAQWON010000072.1 GCA_029245825.1 Flavobacteriaceae bacterium | reverse complement strand
TTTATTTGAGACCAAAAATAATGAACTTTATCCTATGGTTAACATAGAACAATTATCTATTGCTTTTTTGTAGGTTTCTTGATCTAATTCAACCCATTTATTTTGTCCTAGAATATAAACTTCTCCTTTGATGCAATACTCTAAGCTTATATCTTTAAAACATTCAAATTTTAAATCTCATATTAAGTTTTTTTTGAAATCATCAAATCGTAATGTTTTTTATTATTACCAATTTTTTCAAATGAAGTAAAACCAAATTTTGTTAATTTATTTTTAATTTGATCAACGTCAACCCAATTTTCATCAATTTCACAGAAAAGATAATTTACGTTATCAAAAAAAGTACATTTTGTGATTTCATTGATTACAATATTTTCATATCCTTCAACATCAATTTTCACAATGTAATTTTTGTGTTTTGGGACAATTTCATTGAGTTGCTTATGATTTATGGTTTGGATTAGTTCATAGGTATTAGTTGTGTTTTTTGTTTCTCTCAGTGAACTTATTCCCGAATGACCCCGTACGACACTTAACTTAAATTCACCACATTTATCAGAAATTGCAGCCTCAACGACTTGGCAATTCTCTATCTTATTAGACAATAGATTTTCGTGTAATAATTTTGCGGTCTTGAGTGAGGGTTCAAAAGCTATTATTTTTTCAAAACAAGGATTTTTACCAGCTAAAATTGAATATAACCCTTGGTTGGCTCCTATATCAATAAAAATAGATTTCTTTTTTTGCTGCTCTAAGAGGTGGCTAAAAAATGTTCCATACGTTCCTTTAAAGCAATATTTAAATGTAACATCTTGAAAGGATGGGGTAAGGTATATTCCATAGATCGATTTGATTGGCCGATCTGGTTTCAGCAGATACTTACTGACCAGATAAATGAGTTTGTATATTTTTTTTCTTATATAAAAATTCATCTCAAAAAATTAATTTGTGATCAGGTTTACAGATCTTTTATTAAACTATTTGTATAGACTGAAACCACTTTTTAACACCAGACTATTTAACTTGTTTGTTTAAGGGTCAAATTTAACAAACTTTTCTCTTCAGGTACATCTAAATTAATGATATTGGTTTAGTAGTGTTTTTTTACCTTTAATATAAATTTATAGATAGAATGATACAGTCCTATAAAAAAAAATATGTCCTTGAAGACAGTTATGATGTATTGATGATAGGTTCTGGGATAGGTTGTTTGTCAGCTGCTTCAATTCTGGCAAAAGAAGGAAAGAAAGTGCTTATTTTAGAGAGACACTATACCGCAGGTGGTTTTACCCACGTGTTTAAAAGAAGAGGATATGAATGGGATGTAGGAATTCATTATATAGGAGAAGTGCAAAGAAAAAATAGTCCAATACGAATACTTTTCGATTATATCACTAATTCTAAACTGGAGTGGGCAGATATGGGAAGGGTATACGATAGAATAATCATTGGAGATAAATCATATGATTTTATAAAAGGAGTTGAAAATTTTAAAAATAAAATATATCAATATTTCCCAAATGAAAAAGAGGCAATAGATAAATACATTAATCTAGTATTTGCATCAAGTAAGTCTATGGGTAAATTTTATGCAAGTAAGGTTCTCCCAAAATTTATTGATAAAATACTTGGAGGCTTTATGAAAAAAGAGTACTTAAAATATTCTAATCAGACGACTTATGATGTTATAAGTAGTTTAACAAAAAACGAAGATTTAATAAAGCTGCTTACAGCTCAATATGGTGATTATGGGCTGACCCCAAAGAAGAGTAGTTTCGCAATGCATGCTTCTGTAGTAAAACATTACTTAGGAGGGGGTAGTTTTCCTATTGGAGGTTCTTCAAAAATTTTAGATACAATTTATCCTGTAATTAAGAAAGCATCAGGAACTATTCTTGTCAGTGCAGAGGTCAAAAACATTATAATAAAAAAAAATGTAGCCATAGGAGTCAAGATGAATGATGGGAAAGAGATTTATGCAAAAACTATAATTAGCGGAACAGGTATTTTTAACACATATAAAAAATTGATTCCTTCTGATATTAAGAAAAAATATGAATTCGAATCTAGATTAAACAAAGTAAAGCCTTCTGTAGCTCATGGATGCCTTTATATAGGACTGAATGGATCTTCTAAAGAGCTAAAACTTCCAAAATCTAATCTATGGATATATCCAGATAAAGGAGATCATGATAAATGTGTTAATGACTACCTTTACAATTTTAACGCCCCTTTTCCTTTGGTTTATATTTCCTTTCCTTCATCTAAAGATCCTTCTTGGGATGATAGATATCCTGGCAAAAGCACTATCGATATAATAACACTTCTTCCCTTTGAATTATTTTCTAAATGGAAAAGCACCAAATGGATGAAAAGAGGAAATGATTATGAAAAGCTTAAAGAAATTATCTCAAAGAGACTTTTAGAATATTTATATAAACACCTACCACATCTGAAAGGAAAAGTTGATCACTATGAACTTTCAACCCCTCTTTCAACTAAGAATTTTGTAAACTATAAAAAAGGGGAATTATATGGAATTGATCATGATCCAAATAGGTTTAATCAAAGTTTTTTAAGACCAAGAACAGAGATAAAAAACTTGTTTTTAACTGGACAAGATATAGTTACTGCAGGAGTTGGAGGAGCTCTTTTTGCTGGACTGATAACAGCTAGTGCTGTTACAGGTAAAAATTTACTGAAAAAGATAAAAAGCCTGAGTAAGGACAATTAAAATAAAAGTGAATAGTTTTTGATGATGCTCTATTGGGAAATAGATGAAACAAGAAAATACTTTAAAAGCATTATGTAATAAATGATTTCTATAGGATACGACATAGGAACTTCTTTTGTTAAAGCAGCTCTTTTTGATATTGAGTCTGGAAAATCTTTAGCTGTAGAAAGAGTACCTGAGGTTGAAATTCCCATAATGGCTCACAATATTGGTTGGGCTGAACAAGATCCTTTACTGTGGTGGGAATATTTGTGCAAGGCAACCAAGTCCTTGATCAAAAAAGCAGATATTAACCCAGATCAAATAACCAGCATAGGGATTTCCTATCAAATGCATGGATTAGTTTTAGTTGATAAAGACCTAAATGTTTTAAGAAAGTCAATAATTTGGTGTGATAGTCGTGCCACGTCTTATGGTCAAAAAGCTTTTGAAAGTCTTGGTAGATATTATTGTAAAGAGCATTTACTTAATTCCCCAGGGAATTTTACTGCTTCCAAATTGGCTTGGGTAATTGAAAACGAACCATCCTTGTATGAAAAAACACATAAGTTTATGTTTCCTGGAGACTTTTTGGTAGCTAAACTAACAGGTGAAACACAAACAACTATTAATGGACTCTCTGAGGGAATATTTTGGGACTTTAAAAATGATTCGCCTTCGGAAGCTCTTTTTAAGCATTATAAAATTGATCAAAGTCTTGTTCCTGAGATAGTTCCCAATTTCGAAGAGCAGGCCAAAGTTTCAAAGAAAGCAAGTGAATCCACAGGTTTGCCTATAGGAATACCAGTGACTTATCGTGCAGGTGATCAACCCAACAATGCCTTCACTCTAGGAGCAAGAAATTCAGGAGATGTTGTTGCTACTGCAGGAACATCTGGGGTAGTTTATGCCTTGACAGATAAATTCTCCGGAAATGAGCTTACTAGGGTAAATACTTTTGCCCACTTAAATTATCAAAGTCATGAGAAAACTTTTGGGAAATTGCTTAATTTAAATGGTGCAGGAATTCAGTACCGATGGTTACACCAACTTATGGGATCTTTGGGATATGAAAAATTAAACCATATGGCTATAGATGTTCCAGTTGGAAGCAATGGACTAATGGTTTTTCCCTTTGGTAACGGAGCGGAGAGGATGCTTGATAACAAGAATTTAAATGGTCATATAAGTAATATAAACTTTAATATTCATGATAATAACCACATGGTTAGAGCCGCTCTTGAAGGAATTGCTTTTGCTCTTATCTATGGAATTGAAATTTTAAAAAATGACGGTGTAATGATTGAGCAACTAAAAGTGGGAAATGATAACTTATTTTTATCAGATGAATTTTCAAAAACCATTGCAAACACTTTGGGAGTTTCTATTGAAATGCTAGAGGCAACAGGAGCTGAAGGGGCGGCTAAAGCAAGTATTTACAAACTCAATAAGGAAACTGAGGAGGAAAAAATAAAAGTAACTAAAACCATTAGGCCTAACGTAAATTCTTATGATAAATACTATAAGGCTTATGAAAATTGGAAAAATCAATTAACAAATAATTTAATTTAAAATGCAACAAGACTACTTTAAAAATATTAACAGCATAAAATTTGAGGGAAAAGAATCTGATAATCCCTTAGCATATAAATACTACGATGCTAATAGGATGGTTATGGGAAAATCCTTAAGAGATCACTTCAAATTTGCAATGTGCTATTGGCACAGTATGAATGACAACGGCACTGATCCTTTTGGAAGATTAACCAACCTTTATCCTTGGAATCAAGAAACAGATGTTTTAAAACAAGCTAAAAATAGAGCTGATGCCGCTTTTGAATTTCTTCAAAAAATGGGCTTTGATTATTTCTGTTTTCATGACATTGATTTGATACAAGAGGCATCAACTCTTCTAGAGACTGAAAAAAGAATTTCCCAAATCTTAGACTATATCAAAGGGAAACAAAAAGAAACTGGAATTAAGGTTTTGTGGGGCACAGCTAATTGTTTTTCAAATCCTGTATACATGAATGGTGCTATTACCAATCCAGATTTTAGAATTGCCTCTAGAGCAGCAGCACAAATAAAAATTGCCTTTGACGCTTCGATGGAATTGGGAGCGGAAAACTATGTTTTCTGGGGAGGAAGAGAAGGTTATTTGTCACTTTTAAATACTGATATGAAGCGAGAGCTTGATCATTTAGCAGTTTTTTTTAACAAAATGGTTGAATATTCTAAGCAACAGGGATTTAAGGGTAATTTTTTTATTGAACCTAAACCCTCAGAACCTACCAAGCATCAATATGATTTTGACGCTGCAACGGTTGTAGGATTTTTAAATCAAAGTGGATTACAAGATCATTTTAAATTAAATATTGAGGTCAATCATGCTACACTAGCACAACACACTTTTCAGCATGAACTTCAAGTAGCAGCAAATGCCGGAATGCTTGGAAGTATTGATGCTAATCGAGGAGATTATCAAAATGGATGGGACACAGACCAGTTCTCAATTAACCTATATGAATCTATCGAAGCAATGCTTGTCTTTCTCAAATCAGGAGGACTAAAAGGAGGCGGAATAAATTTTGATGCTAAAGTGAGAAGAAATTCTACTGATCTTGAGGATTTGTTTATAGCACATATCCAAGGAGCAGATATTTTTGCTAGAGCTTTAATTGCTTCAGAACACATTTTAACGAACACTCCGTACTCTAAAATGCTAGAAGAGCGCTATAAGTCTTATGATAGTGGTAATGGAAAGGGGTTTGAAAATGGGGAATTGTCTATTAAGGATTTGTATAAAATTGGTCTTGGACAAACTAATTTTCCTAAAACAAGTGGCAAGCAAGAACTCTATGAGAGTATTTTAGCTAATAGTTTTTAGTAATTATACCAAGATTTATTTTTAAATTGGAGCTAGTAACAAACAAAATAAAATTATGAACTCAAGATTATTTAATGCAAGTTGTTTTGCACTAATAGCAACTGCAATGACTTTTGCTGTTCGGGCAAAGATTGAACTAGTTTTTAACAACGATTATGGCTTAACACTTGAACAAATTGGTATTGCCTTTGGTCCTGCTTTTTACGGATTTACATTGGCAATGATCATAGGAGGGTTTTTAGTAGATCTTTTTGGGATGAAAAAAATTATGAACCTTGCCATTATAGGTCATGTAACAGGAATTGTATTGACCTTATTCGCTAGAGATTTTGGAATGCTATTCACAGGCACTCTACTTATAGGAATTGGAAACGGAATGGTTGAGGCAGCATGTAATCCTCTGATTGCAACCCTTTATCCGAATGAAAAAACTAAAATGTTAAATCGTTTTCATGTTTGGTTTCCCGGCGGAGTACTTATAGGAAGTATTTTAGCTTATTTGATTGTTGATTTAATGGGAATGAGTTGGATGATTTTGGTTGGAACTTTATTTATTCCAGTAATCATCTATATCTATCTATTCTGGGGTCAAAAATTTCCAGCTACTGAGCGTGTTTCAAGTGGTGTTTCATACTCTGATATGTTAAAAGCATGCTTTGTCAATCCCCTATTTTGGTTCATTAGTTTCTGTATGTTACTAACAGCATCTACTGAGCTGGCTACGACTCAAAGAATTTCCTCTTTGCTGGAAGAAACGGTTTCTAACCCAATTCTAGTGTTGGCTTTTATTAACGGAATCATGATGGTAGGAAGATTATTTGCCGGAGATATTGTGCACCGATTAAGCATTACTAAAATGCTCTTTTTCTCAGCAATCTTTTCTTGCCTTGGACTAATATGGCTCTCTTCTGCTACTGGAGCTACTTCTTTCTTAGCAGCAGCAGTTTTTGCTGTCGGAGTATGTTATTTTTGGCCTACGATGCTATCCTTTGTCGCTGAAAAAATTCCAAGTAGTGGCGCCCTTGGGTTATCCTTGTTGGGTGGATTGGGAATGTTCTCTGTTGCTATAGTTCTTTGGGCAATGGGATTCGTAATGGATATGGATACTTCCGGGTCAGATACCTTGTATAGAATGGCTTTACTTCCTGCTATACTTATTGTGCTCTTTGGAGTTCGTTTGTTGTTTGAAATGAAACAATCCAAAGCAGATTAAGTTATATGATTTAATTAAATGGGGAAGTTTTTCTGCTTTCCCATTTTATTATAATAGGGAGTTAATTAAATGATTAAAAGCCATACATTTTTGTATATTTAACACCTTTTTAAATTGGAATAGAATGTTAGGAAAGCTGAATTCATGCATTTTCCTTTTGTTTTTTATAACTGCTCCGGCTTCTACATTATTAGCTCAAGAGGGCAGCCTTTTATTTAATAGAACAAGTTTTAGTATATATAACCCCGCTTATACAGGCACTGATGGAGCTAGTGTATCATTTAACACCAGAAGCCAGTGGAAAAATATAGAAGGAGCCCCAAGAACAAATTATCTGATTTATCACATGCCAAAAAAGAAAAACGTTCATCTGGGATTTACTGCCCAAAACGATAGGGTGTTTGTAGAGAACAAAACTTTCTTTACCGTTGATTATAATTATCAGTTACAACTAACAGATGATCGCTTTCTATATTTAGGTCTTAAAGGCGGAGGGTTTTATAACAACATTGATGTTAATGGGATAGAACGTATTTATGATAATTTTAATCCTGCACTCTCTGTAATTAAGAGTTATTTCACACCGGTGATAGGAGTAGGGATGCACTACAAAGCGCCTAATTATTTTCTTGGCATAGGAGTCCCAAGCATTTTTAATAACAAGAGATTTGAAGACACTAAAGACTGGGAAACTACAGCCAGTGATTATTCCTACCTTCATTTCTCAGCAGGGGGAAGCATTAAGCTAAAAGACATTAGTTTAAACCCGATGATAGTCTATCGGTCCATTCCCAATAGTCCAAATCTTTTCAGTGGAACAGTGGACCTGTCGTTTAAGGAAAAAATATCCATTGGCGCAGGTTATTCAAACAATGAAAGCATGGCTGTTTTTATCACCTCAAAGAACAAGTGGGGATTTGAGTGGGGATATGGATATGAGTTTACAAGCACTTCAATTAGTGATGTAACAAAAGAACCAGCACATGAGATTATGGTTAGAATTAATCTAGAGAAAAAAGCTAAGCCAGAGGAAGATAAATCAGAACAGCAAGAAGATGAGAAAGAGTAAAAACATATTACTGCTGATTTTATTTCTGCTTTGCGGGGTGATCTCTTATGGGCAATTTTCTTTAAACGCGAACGGAGTAACTATTGAATGTCCTGGAGAAGATCCTGGTGACTCAGGAACTGTAGGACCTAAGACATATTGGGCAGTTAATTCTGGTGATATAAATCAATTTTTAAATAGATTAAGAGACACTGGTACAGGGAGTTTTGATGCGGGTGGTTTAGAATACACACCACCAGATCTTAGTTGCGTTTGTACTACAGGCATAACTGATATGAGAGACATGTTTAATAACAGAGCCACATTCAACCAAGACATTAGCGGATGGGACACCTCAAACGTTACTAACATGCAAGAAATGTTTAGAGATGCTGCTGATTTCAACCAAGACATTGGTAATTGGGATGTTTCTAGTGTTACTAATA
>JAQWON010000035.1 GCA_029245825.1 Flavobacteriaceae bacterium | reverse complement strand
TAGATTCTACGTTTAAATCTTACTTAAAATTTTTATTAATTCCTACTTTATTATCACACATATTATTAATACTATGGCTATACAGTCACTTTGACATAACAAAAAAAAAAATTTTTAAAAATCTATTAAGTGTTTTTTATATTACTCTTTCTGGTTTTTTCATTATTTATTTGACAGAGTCTAATATTAAATATAATCCATACGTTTTAATACTTTTATATACACTTACATGGGTTAATAATACATTTGCCTATATCATTGGAACTCTTTTTGGAAAAAATTTACTTTTTAAAAGTATTTCTCCAAAAAAATCATGGGAAGGTCTTTTAGGTGGAATTGTCTTTTGTGTTTCTACCTTTTATTTAATGATTTATTTAAATTTTCCAATAGAAAAAAATTCAATTTTAGTAATAACAATTTGTGTTCCTGTATTAAATCTTTATGGAGATTTAATCCAATCCAAATTTAAACGTCTTGCAAAAGTTAAAAATAGTGGAAAAATAATGCCTGGCCACGGAGGTTTTTATGATCGAATGGATAGTATATTATTTACAGCTCCTTGGATTTATCTAATTCTATTAATTAATTAACATGTTTCATAAAGAAGGATTTAAAATAATAATTGTTACTTTTTTATTAACTGCTGTGATATCAATTTTCTCAGAATATTATATTGAAAGTTACATTTTAAAAAAACCCATACAAATAACTTCTTTATTTATTTTAATATTAATTCTACAGTTTTTTAGAAACCCAAAAAGAAAGACTAAACTTGATAAAAATCATATAATAGCTCCTGCAGATGGTAAAATTGTTATAATTAAAGAAGTTTTAGAGGAAGAGTATTTTAAAGAAAAAAAATTGCAAGTCTCCATTTTTATGTCTCCTTTGAATGTTCATGTTACTCGATATCCAATAAGTGGAAAAGTTGTTTTTAGCAAATATCATCCTGGAAAATATTTAGTTGCATGGCATCCCAAATCATCTATATTAAATGAGAGAACTTCAATTGTAGTTAAAAATGATTCTGTAGGAGAAATATTATATAGACAAATAGCAGGAGCACTTGCACGAAGAATTATAAATTATGCGAAAAAAGATTTAAATGTTGTTCAAGGAGAGGATGCAGGATTTATAAAATTTGGCTCAAGAATAGATCTTTTCCTACCCGTTAAATCAAATGTTAATGTTTCAATTGGTCAAAAGGTCAAAGGAGGAATTACAGTTATAACATCAAAAGCCTCTTAATCTAATTTAGATAGTGCCTTTTTTAGTAATGATATTTTAAGTTTAACATCATTTTTTTTCTTTTTTTCTAAATCAACTACTTTTCTAGGAGCATTTAATATGAATTTTTTATCAGATAGCTTTTTTTCAACTGAATTAAGAAAACCAATTGAGTAATCTAATTCTATTTTAATTTTTCTCTTTTCATTTTCTTGATCAATTTTGATAGATAAAGATGGAATAAAAAATTCAATATTTTCTACACGAAATGAACTATAATTTTCATTCTTGGTGTTTGTATATTCTTTAATACTTTCTATACCTCCCATCTTTTTTATTACATCAATGTATTTCAGATTAATTTTAGAGGAAGATATTAATGTCAATCTTTCCTTAAATCCAATAGCTTTTTCTTTTCTAAAATTTCTAATCGCTATAACAATTTTTTTAACTAATTCAAATTCATCAATTATTTTTTTGTCGTAAGAACTTGTCTCTGGCCAAGAAGAAATAATCAAGGCCTGATCAACTTTTCTCTTTGAGATTAAATGCCATAACTCTTCGGTTATAAAGGGCATGAAAGGAGCAAGAAGCTTAAGATTTGTCTCAAAAATTCCTTTTATTTCATCCAATGTTTTTTCATCAATTAAATTATTTTGATCAGGTTTTACTATTTCAAGAAACCATGAACAAAATTCTTCCCAAATAAATTTATAAATTGTCATTAAAGCATCAGAAATTCGATACTTAGTAAAATGATCTTCTACTACATTAATAACTTTACAAGATAAATTCTTAAACCACTCAATTGCAATAAGATTGGTTTCATTAGGTTTAAAAGATTTATCAATTTCCCATCCATCAAATAATCTATAAGCATTCCAAATCTTGTTAGCAAAATTCTTACCCTGCTTACATAAACTTTCATCAAAAAGTAAATCATTTCCTGCATTTGAACTCAGCATTAAACCAACTCTTACAGCATCTGCCCCATATGTTTTAATTAGTTCAATAGCATCTGGAGAATTACCAAGTTGCTTAGACATCTTTCTCCCCAATTTATCTCTAACTATTCCAGTGAAGTATACATTTGAAAATGGTTTCTCCTTCCTGAATTCATAGCCACTTATTATCATTCTTGAAACCCAAAAAAATATTATGTCTGGGCCTGTTACAAGATCTTGAGTAGGATAATAATAATTAATCTGAGGGTTTTCAGGATTTAAAATTCCGTCAAATACTGAAATTGGCCAAATCCATGATGAAAACCATGTGTCAAGCACATCATTATCCTGTCTTAAATCATTTAAATTCAGTTTAGGATTTTTTGTTTTTTCCTTTGCTTCCTTTAGTGCAATTTCTTTTGAGCTAGCAACTACATAGTCCTGATCATTATGGCCATAATAATATACTGGGATTTGATGTCCCCACCATAATTGTCTAGATATATTCCAATCCTTTATATTCTCCATCCAATGTTTGTAGGTATTAATAAATTTCTCTGGAACTAATTTAATTTCATTCTTGTTTAAAACTGAATTTATCGCAGGTTTTGCTAACTCTCCCATTTTCAAAAACCACTGTTTAGAGAGACGAGGTTCAATAACTACTTTTGTCCTCTCTGAAATAGCAACATTATGAATATATTTCTCTTCTTTTATGAATAAACCTTTTTCTTTTAATTCATTAATTATTTTTTCTCTAACAAGAAATCGATCCTGACCGGCATAATGTAAACCATTTTGATTCAAAGATCCATCAGGATTAAAAATATCTATTACTTCAAGATTATGCTTTTCACCTAAAACATTATCATTAAAATCATGTGCCGGAGTGACTTTAAGGCAACCTGTCCCAAAATCAATGTCAACATAATCATCTTCAATAATGGGGACTTTTCTGTTAACAATAGGAATTAAAACGCTTTTCCCAGCTAAATGAGAATATCTTCTATCTTTAGGGTTAATACAAACAGCTGTGTCGCCTAAAAGTGTTTCTGGTCTTGTAGTAGCGATTATAATTTTTTCTTCTGAGTCATATAGTTTATATGCTATATGATATATTTTAGCTTCTCTTTCTTCATACAATACCTCTTCTTCGGAAAGAGTCGTTTGGGCATTTGGATCCCAATTTAGCATTCTATAACCTCTGTAAATTAACCCTTTATTATATAAGTCAATAAAAACCTTAATTACAGAATCAGACATTTTATCATCTAATGTGAATTTAGTTCTTTTCCAATCACATGAACAACCTAGCATTTTTAGTTGATCCAAAATGATACCACCATATTCACCAGTCCATTTCCAAGCATATTCAAGAAAATCTTCTCTTGATAAATCACT
Organism: Flavobacteriaceae bacterium; assembly: GCA_029245825.1. Taxonomy (GTDB): domain Bacteria; phylum Bacteroidota; class Bacteroidia; order Flavobacteriales; family Flavobacteriaceae. The sequence continues at coordinate 142 of JAQWON010000035.1, read as the reverse complement.
TTTTTTAATTCCATCTTTATTTAATTTTTCAACAACTTTAGCCTCGGTTGCAATAGATGCGTGATCAGTTCCTGGAACCCAACAAGCGTTATATCCCATCATTCTTGCCCGCCTTATTAAAATATCTTGAAGAGTATTATTT
>JAQWON010000028.1 GCA_029245825.1 Flavobacteriaceae bacterium | reverse complement strand
GAACAGCTGATGGTTCTGGCAGTGATGGAGAATGTACCGATGCGGACAGGCTTTTTGTTACTTTCTCTGATTTTGGAACATATTCAGTTGTGGCACTTGCTGCAGACGGTTCAGTTCTAAATGTCGAAGTTTCATCTTGGGATTGGCATAATGCTAGTCAAACTAAGATGAAAGTTTATTTTTCAGATTCCGATTCACCGGATGAATACGGAATTTATGACATTGCAACACTTACAGAAACAGATTTGCAAGTTACGGGAGGGTTTACTGATACTTACACAGAGCAAAATGCAGATGGTACTTATACTGAGACAACAGTTGAAGTAACGGAGACTTTAACTTTTGCAAGAGTAGATGATGATGAGTAATTAAGTTGAGTCCTTGGAATTTAATTATAAAAAACCCCTTGTTTTCAAGGGGTTTTTTGATTTACTACCTGTCTGATATATACTCGTATATGTTTTGGTGGCGTTTAAAACCTGTAACTTGACCTTGATCGTTTCTTAAAACGTACAGAGCCTCCCCAAGACTGTCATTTTTTAATATGCGCCTAAAATGATCTTCTTCTATTTGTTTAAAACGACTAAATGAAGCTTCTTGATTTGGTATTGATAGCAGAGCAATTTCATCTCCCCAAGATGAGATGTAGTTTTCCCCTCCCCAAGGCTGAACATTATAAAAGCCCTCAACATCAGCAAATTTATGAGGCTTTTGATCTTTTTTTAAATTAACCTTATCCAAAATTTTACTTACTCCATTAGCATATTTTGAAGGATTTGTTCCATTAGCATTAATCATTACAGCAAAAGCCCTATTCCTTTTAGTGTCAATAGATAGAACAGATCTATATCCGGGACAAGACCCTCCATGGCCAACTCTTCTTTCAGAATCTTCCCCATATACTCCAAAACCATATCCTCTCTTTACATCTGTTAATGTATCATTTAATTGAGTCGTATGCATTTTTTTCAGAGTTTCTGCTTTCAGGATGGGGCTTTCAATTCCTGACAAAAGATTCAATTGCCAGAGGGCAAATTTTGCTAAATCAATACTATTGGAGCTAAATCCTGCGGCAGGGTCAATTCCATTAGCACTAAAGAAAGGAACCAAATCACGCGAGCCATTTCTTTTTTTTGAACTATAACCCAAGGCTAGATCAGCACCGTATTTTCGAACGTCCATATAGGTTCTTGTTTGATTCATCCCTATCGGATCAAGTATATTCTCTTTAATGTAATTGTTATATGATTGTTTTGAGACTTCTTCAACTAAATAACCTAAAAGGGTAAGGCCTAAATTGCTGTATTGATAATATTTATCAGCCGGGTAAAGTGTTTCTTGTTTAGCCAATTCTCCAATAACTTCTTCTTTTGTTGGGAAATCAAAATTTGGTTGTGACCAATAAGGGTGGTTTGATTCTCTTGGGAGTCCTGAAGAATGGGTTAAAATATTTGCAATAGTGATTGGCCCACTTTCAGAGTATTGCTGCTTTAGATTAAAAAAAGGCAAGTGCAAAGAAATAGGATCATCCAATTTTATTTGGCCCTTTTCAACTAATTGCATAATTGCGATAGAAGTAAAAAGTTTTGAAATAGAACAAATACTAAAAAGAGAGGATTGTTTCAAAGCTGTTTGGTTATCTGAAACGCCAAGAGCAATACTCCAATCTATCCTTTCATTCTGAATAACAGACATTGTTAGTCCAGGGATTGATTCATATTCTAACTGTGCCTCTAACCAAACTTTTGAAAGACTATAAGCTTCAGTATAATTTTTTTCTTCCTCAGCTTCGGGAGTTGTTTTTGCTTCTTCAGTTGATCTTTTACAGCTAAAGATCAATAGAACTAGTAGGGGAATTATTTTTTTCATCAATAAAAATTTTGTGATTCCTAAATATACTCAAGTTTTGATTAAATTTGATTGTGGAAATTATATTAGGTTTTTTAAGTTTTTTAGTACTAGCCCTTCTTTATGTAGTTTATAACTTAAGGAATAGTGTAAATAATTCTTCAACTAATGATCTCATGAAGTTTTCTGAATCTTTGACATCCCAAATTCAAGACATCAGGAAAGAAATAGATTATAATTCAAAGGAAAGTAGAACAGAGATGGAATCAAGACTAAAGGAAATAAATAAGCAGATTAATGATTTCCATAAGACTTCATCTACTAATATGACCCATCAATTTAAGGAATCAAATAAGGTAATTAAGGATGTAACCGGGGAATTAGAAAAGATTAAGGGAACAAATGAGCAGGTTCTTGGCTTTGCAAATCAAATGAAAACTTTAGAGAAAATACTTGGGAACCAAAAACAAAGAGGTGTTTTAGGAGAAATTCAATTAGAAAATCTTTTATCTAACGTTCTCCCGCCCGCGCTTTTTAAAATGCAATATTCGTTCAGCAACTCTGAGATGGTTGATGCGATTGTTAGAGTAGGGGAATATATTATACCTGTAGATGCTAAATTTTCTTTGGATAATTATAATAAGATGATTGAGTGTAATGATAAAGAAGAATTGATAGATTTAGAAAAGAAATTTAAAGCAGATATTAAAAACAGGATTGATGAAACAGCTAAATATATAAGACCAAATGAAGGAACAGTTGATTACGCTTATATGTTTATACCAGCCGATGGATTGTACCAAGATTTATTGAATAGTAGAGTTGGAACACTAAAAATTAATCAAAGAGATTTGGTTTCATATGCTTTTACAAAAAAAGTTATGATTGTTTCTCCAATGAGTTTATTTCCAATGCTCCAGGTTACTGTTAAAGCATTACACAATTTAAAAGTTGAGGATTCTATTAATGACATATTAAAAAACGTAGAAAAGCTATCAACTCATCTAAATGCATATAAAACCTATCATGATAAACTTGGCAACACTCTTGGCACAGCTGTAAATCATTATAATGATAGCCTTAAGGAATTTAAAAAAATAGATAAAGACGTAATTAAAATTTCATCTGGGGAATCACAAATAAAAGTTGAAGCAGAAGCTTTAGAAAGACCTGGAGTGGAATAAAAAAACAGAGTTATGAAAAACAATATCATTAAAACCTTGATTTTTCTTTTACTAGTTATTACATCATGTAAAAATCAAGAAAAGAAAAAAAACAATCAATCTTCTGAGAACAATATTACCCTATTTAAGCTAAAAGGATCTCCTATTTATGATGGGGCAAGTCTATCTATAGATAAGAGTAGTATAAAAATTAATCAAAACGGAGAAGTTAATTTTAATTTTAACGTAGAAAATTATGAATTGGGAGCTCAGACAGCTAATGCTAAAGAAAATGGTTTGGCTAATTCTGGAAAAGGGCAACACATTCATTTTATTTTAAACAATGGCCCTTACTCTGCACACTATGACTCCAATTTTGATAAGACTCTTGATCAAGGAAACAATGTAATCTTATCCTTTCTTTCAAGATCATACCATGAGTCGCTAAAAAACACTGAGGCATTTTCATTAATTCAGTTAAATACTAAAGAACAAAAAGAAGATTCAATTGATTTATCATCGCCCCTTATGTTTTATAGTAGACCTAAGGGAACATACGAAGGAGATGACACAAAGAAATTACTCCTTGATTTTTATTTGATTAATACAGGGATATCTCCTGAAGGTAATAAAGTCAGAGCAACTATTAATGGAGAAGAGTTTTTACTTGATGATTGGACACCTTATTATATTGAAGGACTCCCTTTAGGTGACGTCATTATAAAATTAGAGCTATTAGACAGTAATGGCAATTTGATTAAGACCCCTTTTAATCCAGTAGAGCGAAAAGTTATTCTAAAATAGAAAAGCTTAATTTATTTAAGTGAACTTTCAATGTCAGATTTTAGATTTCCGAGGGCTTGTTTCCACTTAAATACACTTGCTTCATCATTGGGAAATTTATTATTGGCTTTTTGAACTGCGGTTTCAATTTGATCTGACCATTCTGACAAAAGAGTATTTATTTTAATTAGATTGAAATATTGTTGTTTGAATATAAGGTCTAATTCATCATATCTGTCTTTATAGAGTGAGTAGCTTCCAATAATTTTATCGCATGCTGCTGATCTTTGTTTTATTTGAAGAGGGCCATATCTAAAACCATTACAGTTTGAACTTGTTTCATTCCATTTATCTTTGATTGGCGTGACAGGATTTCTATCAGAGGCGATATTTTCAAAAGCATTGTCAAGATCCCATGGAATCAATTGCACCTTATCATTTTTTGGATCTTCATACCAATAATAGTTATGATTTGAGTAAGTATCATCCTCATCATTATACCAATGCAAGAACCCATCATCGTTAGCTATTCTCCTGTCTACTAGAATTGTTTTCAAAAACAGATCTTTGTCTATCCAACTATTAATGACTGTGTTTAGGTCTGCTTCAGAGATGTTTTCAACTTCACTTCCAAATTTTAATATTTTAGACACATCAGCTATTTCTTCATTTGTTTTAAGTCCCTCTTTAAAATATGATTCTGAATTTACCTCACCCATGTTATTAATTGGCCAAACTTCTTTATATAGATTGCCATCACCATCTTCAAAATGTTTATTTGTGAAAGGACCATCAATATTTTCTGTATTAGCAAATAAGCCATTAAATTCTCCATTTATATATAAAACTGCATGATTAGATCTTGGAGCAGTAACACCAAAATTTCTAAACATCCAGTATCCCAGTCGCTCATGCATTTTAGAATCATCTAAATTTTGTGAATGAAATTGAAGTTTTTTTAATCCGTAAAAAGTTTCGTCTCCTGATAGCCAATTAATTTTGATTTTCATTGAAAGTTTTGGGCAAGTTTTATAACCACTTGGATTTGTCCAATCTGAACTAGAGAGGCATCCAACCCAAGCGCCAATAGATCCTTTATATCTTATTCCAACTTTTTTTATGACCTTATTTTCAAAAACAAGAGACCCTTCAACATATTTTTCGTCTGCAGGAGCAGAATCGATTTTGTCTAAATTTAGTTCTGACAGGTAAAGGTCAAATCTGTGTAATTTATTTTGGGTATAGATGTAATCTGATGAATGACTGGATTCTTGAGAATATTCCTCAAAGGATTCTAAAATTTCATCTATCCCCAAGGCATTTTCAGAGGAATTATTTTTAGAACATGAAAAAAAAACGAATAGCAAAAAAATAATAACCCTCAATCTTTTATCTTTTATTAATGCATCAGATATTTTCAATAGAAAAAAACGAAAATAAAACATTTATATTTATATAAAATTAAAATTATTTTGAAAAAAGTAGGGGGTTAATTTTTGAAATTGGTCTATAAACAAAAACTTAAAATTTATTTGACATGAAAACTTTAAACTTATTTAAATCGACCCTTTTAAAAGGGCTTTTTGTTTTAGCAGTGATTCTATATTCTTGCAACAAAGATATTGATGGCTTTGATATTTTGGATAAAATGTCTGATGATGCACTGATAGAAGCAATTGCAAAATCATCTGAGAAACAAGAGATCGATTACAACCAATTGCCCTCATCTGCAAAGACTATTATTAATGAAGATTATGAAACAATGACAGCAGATATTTCTTTCAAGGTTGAAGATTTAGGGTATGAGGTAAAAATGATTGATTACTCTCCTTTATATGTTACAGATAAAAATGAGGTTTATTTTAATAAAAACGGCAGAGAATTGGTCTCAGAGGACAAAAAATCAGAAAAGGGAAAAAGAAAAAAGAAAAGGAACCCCTTCAAGTTTGTTTTCCCAGTAAGTTTTGAAATGGCAGATGGATCAACAATTACAGCAAATGATAAGCAGGAGCTAAAGGCTCTTATCAAAGCATGGCGTGATGAAAACCCTGATTCAAAGGAGAAACCAAAATTAGTTTATCCTGTAGATCTTGAATTTAGGAACGGGAAAATAGTCACAGTTAACAGTGAGGAAGAGATGAAGAAACTTAGAAAAAAAATAAAAGAAAGACAGCGCAGCAAGAAACCTTTCAAGTTTGTTTTCCCAATCAGTTATTTAATGCCAGATGGATCAACAATTAGTGCAAATGATAAGGAGGAGTTAAAGACTCTTATCAAATCATGGTATGATGAAAACCCTGATTCAAAGGAGAAACCAAAATTAGTTTATCCTGTAGACCTTGATTTTGGGGATGGAAAAATAGTTACAGTTAACAGTGAGGAGGAGATGAAGGAGATAAAAGAAAAATTGAGAGAAAGAGCTTCTCAGGGGCAATCAAATAATGGGCCTAAGGGAAGATAATGTTAAATCTTTATTTATTTGGTTTGAAATGTCACTCCTTCAAAATATTTTGGAGGGGTGATTTATAAGATTAAGTTTTGAAAGAAAGTGAATTTAAAAATCTTTATGACAAATATTTTGACAGTATCAGAAGGTATATTTATTATAGGTGTTCAGATGAAGCTTTGGCAACAGATGTTGCTCAAAACTGTTTTTTAAAACTATGGGAAAAAAAAGATTTTTTATATAAGAAAAATATTAAGGCCTTGTTATATAAAATGGCAACAGATGAGTTTATTAATCATTGGAGAAAGAAAAAAAGAGAAAGAGAATTTGCTAATCAACATTTTGAAATAAAGTCTAATGAAGCTGAAAACGGAAATGAAGAAATAATCAAGTATAGAAAAAAAATGCAATTAATTTTGTCAGGATTAGGAGAAAGGCATAGAAGCGTATTTTTGATGAATAAAATGGATGGTCTTACCATATCGGAAATAGCTAATTATTTAGGCCTTAGTATCAAGGCAGTAGAAAAAAGGATGACCCAAGCTTGGAAATATATTAAATTAGAGGCAGGGAAAAAATAGATTAATATGGATGATAGTAAAATGAACAGATTTTTAAAAAAAGGTGACATTAAATTTTCTCAAAGCAAGGAGCAAATTTGGCAGGAAGTTTTTTCAAAAAAAGTGACTCTAAACAAACAGGAAAGTAAAACAATCTCATGGGTTAATTTTTTTCCTAAAAAAAGGATTGGGTTTGCTGTCGCTGCAACTGTATTAGTTTTACTCGGGGTTACTTATTTTAATTATCAAGATAATTCTTCTATATATAAATCGGATGAAGTTATCTATAAAATTTCAAAAGAAGAGATTGTGGAAATTGAATCTTCTACTATGTTTGAATCTTTGTTTTTAGAAGATCAGGAAGTCGACTATTTTTTTAATTTGCATGTTGCAAATCAAATTATATATGAATAAATATACAACGATTAAAGAATGAGCTAATGAGAAAAATATTTTTATATATCTTTTTTTCAAGCATTATTTCCTTTACTTATTCTCAAATAAGGCAAGGCCCTCCTCAACCAAGAATAGAAGTAAGGCTTTTTAATACGATGAAAACTTTATCACAGGAACAAAAAAATCAAATTACTTCTGAATTGGATAATATAAAAAGATCTAGAGAATTATTTAGAGGGACTCTGTCAAAAAAACAATTAGATATTTTAAAAAATAATACACTCTCCTCTTTAAAAAAAAGAGAGATGTTAATAAAAACATTTACTCTATCTCAGAGAGATATTCTTAATAAAGCAGATGTTAGGGTAAAAAACCTTATTCATACTGTAAAATCAAATTTTTCTGATAAGCAACGAAAGGAACTAAATGATTTAAAAAGGAAGTATTCAAAGATAAGACAAGGAGATCCAAGGGGGAGCCGTCTTAAAGCTGGGGAAATGGAAAGAAGGAAAAAAAGGCCTTTACCAAAAAATAATCTCGGGAATCGTTAAACATTATTTCAAAGCAGTCAATTAAAATTATATTTTAGCCGCTCCAAATAAGCGATTTTTGAAAAATTTTGTTTTCCTCTTTTTGCTGATACCCTACACAAGTTTTTCTCAATAAAACAAATTATCAGAAGAAGCCGAAGAGATAATAAATGAATTATTTTATGGCGATCTACTTGAAAAAACAAACACAAATTTTATTTATTCAAACCTAAACTATAATAGCAATACATTTTTTTCTGGCAGGGAAACATCAGTAGATCAATTTAATTTTTCTCTCAGATAACATATCTTAATACAAAAGGATTTTTTGCCACTTTAACAGGGCTTTATTTAAGTGAGGTAATTCCTTCATGGGATTTAACTGCTCTTTCTATGGGATATTATTTCAACATTAAGAACCTAAGCGAAAAGATAAATTTCAACACTAGTTATAGCAGATATTTTTATTCAGAGAATTTTCTCAATTCATTAGTTCTTGGCGGGAGTTATTTTTCAAATGATGATTTTTTTTAAATATTAACTCAAATTATTTTTTTGGTGGGGAATCTTTTTTTCAAGTTACTACAAATGCCTTATACTCCTTTAACATAATTGGAGAGTCTAATAAAGATAATTATATAGACGGAACAGCAGAATTAATCGGCAAAAGGTCTTATCAAGGAGAACAATTTAGCCTGAATTTTAATCCAAGGGTAAGTTTTATTTTAAGTGAGGAGAATATAAATCCTGAATATTACTTTTATGAGGAATTTTTGGAGTCGGAGCAAACACGTTTTGGACTTATAAATACACAATTTAGATTTCCTGTCTATATGGAGATAAACAGACTTAGCTTTGAAGCATCGTATAGTATTAATTTTCCAAGGGATATTCTAAAAAAAGAAACGCTATCTTCTACAGGGTTTTATAGTCTAACAATAGAATACTTGTTTTCTTTTTAGTACTAAAGAGAGCGATTATTTTTCCATTTGATATATACATAAAGAGGAATTCCTAATAGAAGGAGTATAAATCCGTAAAACACACTTTCTTTTCCAGATCCATAAATAGCCCAAATACTGAATAAAAATCCAAACACTGAAATAATAATATTTTTAATAAGTTTTCCATTTTGAAAATTCCTCAAAGAAATTAGTGAAAAGGAAGCGGCTGTGAAAAGATATGGGACAAGACAAATAAATGTAGATAAAAGAATAAGAAACTCAAACTGATTTACCAAGGAATCATTATAGTTCATCAGCATTACAAAAGAGGTTAAAACACTACCTATTATTAAACCTAAAAGTGGGACTCCTTTGCTATTTTGTTTTCCAAATACTTCTGGAAATAATTTGTCTTTTGAAGCTGCCATAGGCATTTGTCCAGTCATTAAAATCCACCCATTTAATGCCCCAATTCCTGCTATTATTGTTCCCAGACCTACAAAAGAAGCCATATATTTACCTCCTATCTTCTCTGCGGCATCAATAAATGGAGCTGGAGAATTTTGCATGATTTCTACTGGTAAAACACCAAATAAAATAGCGGTTCCAGAAAAATAAACTAATACACAAATTAATGTACCTATCATTGTAGCTTTAGGGATATTTTTTTTTGGATTCTTAACATTTTCAGCTGGAATTGATGCAGATTCAATTCCTAAAAAAGCATATAATGTTAAACTGGCTACAATTGGGATAATACTAATATCAGAATTATTTGTAAGATTAAATTTTGGGAAATTTGATATATCAAAAAAGAATATCCCAAAAACGATGACAATCAATATAGGGAAGAGTTTCAAAAGTGTAGTTATAATCTGAACAATTGCAGAATCCTTTATCCCTCTTGTATTAATGTATGTTAAAATCCAAATAATAGAAATTCCATATGTTACTGAAAAAACTGGATTATTTGTTATGGTTGGGAAAAAAAACCCAGAGGCTCCTATTACTGAAATAACAATTGCACCATTTCCGATCCATGTACAAACCCAGTACCCCCAGGCAACTAAAAATCCAATAAAGTCACCAAATCCATTTTTAGAATAAACATATGGCCCTCCACTTTTATCTGAAATAATTTTACTTAAACTACTGAAAATAATAGCTAAAATAATTGCCCCAAAAGCTGAAATTAGCCATCCAAATAAGCCAATGGAGCCATATTTTGATAGTGCTGCAGGGAGAACAAATACTCCAGCACCTATCATATTACCAACAACTAGGGAAGTGGCGGAAATTAGACCAATTTTTTGATGCGACGACTTCATTTTTTTATTAAGACAAATAATTGTTTAAATTTAATTCTATTATCAACAAGAGGATATTAAAATGGATTATAATTTTAAGGTAGACAAGGATATCAACAAAGCTGAGACTCTGCCATCAAAATTTTATATGGACGAATCAATTTTTGACCTTGTAAAGAGAAAAATTTTTTCAAAATCTTGGCAATGGATCGGTCATGAGAATCTTGTTAAACAATCAAATTCAATTTACCCCATTAGCTTAATGAATAATTTTTTAGATGAGCCTATTTTACTGACTAAAGACAATAATGGAATTATTTCTTGTCTGTCCAATGTTTGTACACATAGAGGGAATTTACTTGCTTTGACTCCTACTAAAACTAAGAAACTTGTATGTATGTATCATGGCAGGAGATTTAATTTAAATGGGGACTTCGAATTTATGCCAGAGTTTGAAAAAACAAAAAATTTCCCTAGAGATTGCGATAATTTATTCAATTTTCCAATAGAAAAATGGGGACCATTTTTATTCATGGGTATTGACCCTCAATATGACATAAAAAAAGTTATTGAAAAAATTAATAATCGGGTAGGATTTCTTCCATTAAATGAGTTTTCCCTCAGGGAAGATCTTGGAAAAGATTACATAGTTGATGCTAATTGGGCTTTATATTGTGACAATTATTTGGAAGGATTTCATATTCCTTTTGTACATGAAGATTTGAATAAAGAATTAGATTACGGAGATTATGACACAGAAATTTATGATTATTTTAATGTACAGGTGGGATATACAAATGACTCTTCAATTGCATTTGATTTCCCAAAAGATCATGTAGATTACGGAAAAAAAATAGCAGCATATTATTTTTGGGTCTTTCCAAATATGATGTTTAATTTTTATCCTTGGGGTCTTTCTATAAATATAGTAAAGCCAATTGCTGTAAATAAAACTAAAGTATCCTTTATTCCTTATGTATATGATGCTAATAAATTAGACTCAGGGGCTGGGAGCATTCTTGATAAAGTAGAAAAAGAAGATGAATTTGTTGTTCAAAATGTTCAGAGAGGTATGCGTTCTAAATACTATGAGACTGGAAGATTTTCTCCAACTAGAGAAAAGGGAGTTCATCATTTTCACCTCTTAGTTTCAGATTTTTTAAATAAGTAAAAAATGAGTAGTAAAAAAGTTATAATTTTCAGGAAATCAAAAGGGCAAATAGTAGTTCAGGGAGATGTTAAATTAACTAATGAAGAGGGAGAAGAGATTGAGCATAGCGATAGATTTACTCTATGTGGTTGTTCTAAATCAAAAAAATTACCCTTTTGTGACGGTTCTCATAAAAAGGAAATTTAAGCCGGCATGGTTTTTGCCTTTTTTATTATAAACAGGCTACATGATGAAAAAAATATTATTTATCGCTTTTCTTTACTCAAGCATAGCTTATTCTCAAAAAATGTATTCTGTTGATTATCAGTCTCAAGCTGACGTTAAAGTATATGTTGTTGATTATGCTTCCCAGGCTGATCTTAAAGTTTATAAGGTTGATTATTCTTCACAGGTGAGAGGGAATGAAGGATTATGGTTTTTTGTTGATTATTCAACTCAGTCAGATAAAAAGATTTATTTCGTTGATTACTCTTCTCAAGCTGATTTGAAAATTTATTTTGTTGAATATCGTTCTCAGGCCGGGTGGAGAAATAATTCAAAGAAGTATCTCCTATATTAATTACGCACAAATTTAATCAACTATTTTTTAGATGAAACATTGTAGGAGTATAAACTTTTGCCAGATCTTTTATGGACGTTTATAAGCTTATTTTTTGTCTCTAGCGCAACACTATTAATCTTATTTTCTTTAATAATAATAAAAAATGAATTATTTTCTTTAATTAACTTTTCTAATTCTTCGTAATCTATTTTTTTTATTTTCCCTTTTGAATAAAACTGGGAAGAATAACTTTTAACTTTTAATGAATATATAGGGGCAAAACGACTAGTTGATTTTTCGACGAGAATTTTATCAGATTTATTTTCAACAAGTTCTCTTATGTCTTTAAAAGAATAACTTATTAAGAGTAAAATTGGAATAAAAATGGAAAACCCTAATTGAAAATTTTTAAATTTTAAAGTCTCCCAATAACAACACACTAATAGGGTAACGGGGACCATAACTGGCATAATATAGGTGTGGATAAGACTTTTGGAGATTGTAAAAAAGATAGGAGTCCAAAGCAACCAAGACCAGAGGAAAAATTCCCATTTGTTTCCCCAAATAGAGCTATATTTTTTTATTAATTTTTTAAGTAAAGAAAAAATCCATGGGACTGTTCCAAGAATAAGAAAAACCCATATAATCCCAAGAGGTTGTTGTTTAGGGAATCCATATTTATCTCCAGTCCATGAAGAATCAATGAATCGGAGAAAATGTTCTCCAATTATAAAATAATTTGTGAATCCAGGAGAATTTTTTTCTACCAAAAAATACCAGGGGAGGGAAACAAGAAGACCAAAAAGCCATGAAATTCTAAAAAGTTTTTTAATTGGCAACTTAAATCTTAATCCCCAAATGAATAATGGAGGGAATGTTAGAATAATTGAAATAGGGCCTTTTGAGAGTAGCCCCATTCCTACGCCAACTACAAATAGAAATTCCCACATAAAAGATGTTTTTTTTGAAATTTCCCAAAAAGAAATCATTATGAGCATTATTGAAAATGAGAGTGAAATGTCAGTTGAAACAACACCTGCATGAAGAAAAAATTCTGGCAGAGAAAAAAGAATCAAACAAGGAAGAAAAAAAGGGAGTTTTTTGTTAGCAATATATTTAGAAATGAAAAAAGCCATTAATAAACTTAAAACAAGGGAAGGGAGTCTAACGAAAAACTCATTTTCACCAAATATAGATATAGACATTGCAGAGAGCCAAGTCGACAACGGAGGTTTAGCCCAAAAAGGAATTCCATAATCTATTTGTGGAACAATCCAATTGCCCGTTTCACTCATTAATCTTGCTATTTCACTGTATCTAGCTTCTGTTTTGTCTGTAAGGGGGGTTATAAAATTGAAAAACCCTCTTATAATTACTAATAAGAAAAAAAAGGTTAAGTATGAATATTTTTTTTTCACCGATTGTATTTTTTTGAAATTTTGTATAAATCAATCCAGAGTTTAAAAAAGTAGGTTATTTTCACACGTGAATCACTTGTATCTATCCAACGTGATAAGGGGATTTCTCGAACATGATATTTTAAATTTTCTTTTCCATATATAGAAATCACCCTAAAAAATAGTTCAACATCAAATAACCATTTTGAAATGAATGGTGAACAAAAAAGTTTTTTTGAAAGATCAGAGGAGAAAATTTTACACCCGCATTGGGTATCATAAACAGAAATTCCTAAAATTTTGGATATAAAAGTTGCTATTATTCTACCGAAAAAGAAACGGTGCCATTTACGCTTTATATTATTGTCAATTTTCAAGATTCTAGATCCAAAAACAAAAGCTATTTTCCCTTTAATTTGTTTTGAAAGAGAAATACATTCGCCTAAATCTGTTGATAGGTCTGCATCTAAAAACGCAATTTTTTTGAAGCTATTTTTTGATGAATGTAAAAATCCTTTTCTAACAGCTTCCCCTTTGCCATAATTTTTCTCAAGCTTTATTACTTCAACTTGTGAGGGAAATTTTTTTTCTAATTTTTCAATTTCTTTTTGAGTGGTATCAGTAGATCCATCATTTACAAAAATAATTGAAACTGATTTATTTGAAATAAGACATTGATTATATACTGAATGTTTAATTCTATCAGATTCATTATAGCAAGGAATAACAATAGCTAATTCTTTGATGATTGAAAAGTTTAAATATTTGACAACACAATTTTAGCTTTGACTATTCTCCTCTTTTAACAATCTTTTCAAGTGTCAGTCCTTGAACTAGAATAGTGAAAAGAACTACTCCATACGTTAGGAAGAGAATAAGAGATTTACCTTCTCCAATAGAATCAGGCAGGTTTAAGGCAAGAGCAATACTAAGACCACCACGTAACCCACCCCAAGTTATGATTAGCGCAGTATTTTTCTCAAAGTTTTTCTTTAATGAAAGTATTTTGATTGGGATAAAAACGCCCATCCAACGAGAGGAAACAACTAATAAAATAATCATCAGTGACACAATTATATATACTGGATGAAATGTTTCAAAAACAGAAATAATTTCTAATCCTATAAGGATGAATAGAATAGCGTTTAACGTTTCATCTAGCAAATGCCAAAATTTATACACATAATCACCCATCGCTTTTTGAACCCCTTCGGCTTTATCATCTGTATCTATATTTTTATTTAAAAACAGCCCAAGCATTACAACTCCAAGGGGACCTGAAAAATGAAATTTATTCGCTACAACAGATACGAGTAAAACTAATGCAAGTGTAATTATTACTTCAAGTTCAACGAATTCATTTTCTATATATCTCAAAAGTTTTAGTCCAAGGTAACCTAAGCCACTACCTAATATTATACCTCCTATTACCTCCGTTGCAAAAAGAATGCTTACGCTTTGTGCAGTAATATTTTCTATTCCCTCAATTTTTACATTTAATAGAGTTAAAAAAATAACAACACCAATACCATCATTAAATAGAGATTCACCAGCTATCCTTGTTTCAGCTGTAGTTGACAGATTCATTTTTTTTACCATAGCAAGGACAGCAATTGGATCTGTGGGAGCGATCAATGCTCCAAAAAGCAGACAGTCAACATAGCTAAGACCAAGATCAGATAACCCCAGGAAGGATTGTTGAATTAGCCAATACGTTCCAGTTCCAACAGCAAAAGTTGAGAATACAACACCAAAACTGGCTAAAAGTAATATTGTAAGTTTATCTTTAAGAAGTTCATGAACATCAATACTAATTGCGCCAGCAAATAGAAGAAAGGGCAACATTACATTAATAAGAAGCAAGTCAAAATCAAACTGTTTAGTTAAAGAGCTTGCCGCTGCTAAAAATTCTGGAAATATTAATCCAACGATTAGAACAACAAAAGACAGGGCAATGGCAAGTATCATTAACCCAATTGTTTGGGGTAATTTCAGAAATCGCAAATTGATAATTGAAAAAACCGAGGCTAATAAAAGCAAGACAGTAGACAGTTCTAATATATCCATAATAGTATTTCTCTACTCTTGGCTAAATATAGTAAATTAATCTAAAATGTGGCTGCTGAAAATTAAATTTGCGATAATTTACTGATGTATTTTCCTATAATATCAAATTCAAGATTTACCCTGGCCCCTTTTAGAATACTTTTAAATGTTGTGTTTTCAAAAGTGTGTGGAATTATTGAAACAGAAAAGCTGTTTTTTTTTGAATTGATGACGGTAAGACTAACGCCATCAACACTTATTGAACCTTTTTCAACTGTCATATTTTTTTTTATTGGATCATACGCAAAAGAAAAAACCCAACTCCCATCTTTTTTAACAACACTTTTACATTCCGCAATTTGATCTACATGACCTTGAACAAAATGCCCATCCAATCTTGAATTTGACTTAAGAGATCTTTCAAGATTGACAACGTCATCAATATTTAAGCTGCCTAATGTAGATTTCATTAAGGATTCTTCTACAGCTGTAACCTTGTGAAATAAATCTGAAAAAGCCACAACAGTTAGGCAAATTCCATTATGAGCTATACTTTGCCCTATTTTCAGCTCATTAGAGATTGAACTTTTGATGGAGAGATCAAGATTTCCATTTTTTTCCTCAATTTCTATAACTTTTCCAAGCGTTTCTATTATTCCCGTAAACATGAATGAAATTGACTATTTTTATTGCAAAATTATAATAATTTGAATCAAATTAAAGGTCATCAGAAGATTAAAGTTGGAATTTCAACTGGAGACCCCAATGGAATAGGAATAGAGATTATTCTAAAAATTTTTGAAGATGAAGATATTTTTGAATTTTTTACACCTATTGTTTTCTCATCCATAAGAATTCTTTCAGATCAAAAAAAACATTTTAAATTAAATACTGAGTTTAATTCTATTGGCAAAATAGATCAAATAATCAGTCAAAAATTAAATGTTAAAGAGATATTTGATTACAATTATAAAATATCTTTTGGCAAACAATCAAAAATCTCTGGCAAAATTGCCTTGAATTCTTTTATAGAAGCAACAGGGGCCTTGGAAAACGGAGATGTAGACATACTACTAACAGGACCATTTGATAAAAGCACTGTTATGAGACAGAGCTACAAGTTTTTGGGCCATACAGAATATTTGAATCAAGAACTAAAGGGAGAAGCTATGATGATTATGGTATCAAGTCAAATTAAAATCGCTTTATTAACTGAACATATACCCATAGCTAAGGTTTCAAGTGTCTTATCGAAAGAAAGATTAACAAAAAAAATTAAACAATTGTCAAAAACTTTGAGATTTGATTTTGGAATTAAAGATCCAAAAATAGCAGTTTTAGGATTAAATCCGCATGCAGGTGACAATGGATGTATTGGAGATGAAGAAGAGAATATCATAAAACCAGTTGTGAAAGACTTTATTGTGAAAGGATTAAATATTTCTGGACCATTTTCTTCAGATGCTTTTTTTGGAAAGAAGCAGTATTTAAAACATGATGCGGTTTTAGCGATGTATCACGACCAAGGACTTATCCCCTTTAAAACAATATCATTTGGAGAGGGAATAAATTTTACTGCTGGATTAGATAAAATAAGAACTTCTCCAGATCACGGGACAGCCTATGATATTGCTGGAAAAGGAATAGCAAAAACTAATTCTTTTAGACAATCTTTTTTTATGGCTAGAAAAATTTTTCTGAATAGAAATGATGGAATAAAATTTAGTTTTTAATAAATTTGCCTTCCTAAACTTTAAAAAGATGAAAAAGGCATCAAAATATATGATCCCTTTCAGAGGATTAAAAGATGGCATTCATTTTTTTGAGTTTAATATTGATAATTCGTTCTTTGAGAAGTTAAATTTTTTTGATTTCATTGATACTAAATTAGATCTAAATGTAACTCTAGATAAGAAATCAAGTATTTTAACACTTAAGTTTGATTTTAATGGATTTGTAAAATTATCATGCGATTTGACAACAGAGTCTTTTGATTATAATCTAAAAACTGATTTTAGACTTATTGTTAAATTTGGAGAAATAGAAAAGTATGATGGAGATGAAATATTAATACTCCAAAATGGGTGTAGTCAAATAGATATTTCACAGTATATTTATGAAACAATAATTTTGGCAATACCTCAAAAAAAAATTCATCCAGGAGTTATAGATGGTAGTTTAAATTCTGAAATAATTCAAAAACTAACAGATTTGCAACCAAAGAAGAAAAAAAAATTAAAGAAAGAAATTGATCCTAGATGGATCAAATTAAAAGATTTATTATAAAATATTATAATGGCACATCCAAAAAGAAAAATATCCAAAACAAGAAGAGATAAGAGAAGAACTCATTATAAAGCTTCAAATCAACAATTAGCAACATGTCCTAATACTGGCGAAGATCATCTTTATCATAGAGCCCACTGGCATGATGGTAAATTATATTACAGAGGGAGGGTTCTTATTGATAATACTGAAAACGCCGACACGAATTAATACACTTCTAAGTATTTTGTTTTGGTATAAAAACTATGTTACTTTTGTTATTATAGAATATAAAACATGGATTTAAAAGAAATTCAGAATCTTATTAAATTTGTTGCAAAGGCTAAGGTAAATGAAGTCAAGATAGAAAGGAAAGACTTTAAAATCACTATTAAATCAGATTCTGTAACGAAGGCAATTCAGCCAATAGAAACTTCCCAAATTAATATTCAAGAACAAATTCAGAGTGAGCAGGCAGATTCAATAAATCAAAATGTTCTTGAAGATCAACTTGAAGAAAAGACTGAATTAGACGAAAATTTAATTACGATTAAATCTCCGATGATAGGTACTTTTTATAGGAAACCTTCATCTGATAAAGATTTGTTTGTAGAAGTTGGAGATATGATAAATGAAGGAGATGTCCTATGTGTTATTGAAGCCATGAAACTTTTCAATGAAATCGAATCGGATATTTCTGGCAAAGTATTAAAAGTATTAGTCGATGATGCCTCTCCTGTTGAGTTTGAACAACCATTGTTCGTGATTGAAAAATCTTAATTTTTTGAAATGTTTAAAAAAATATTGATTGCTAATCGTGGGGAGATTGCTATGCGATTAATCCGTACTTGTAAAGAGATGGGTATAAAAACGGTTGCAGTTTATTCCACAGCAGATGAGGAAAGTTTGCATGTAAGATTTGCTGACGAAGCTGTTTGTATAGGCCCTCCCGGAAGTTCTGAGTCTTACCTTAAAATGGCTAATATTATTGCTGCAGCAGAGATTACAAATGCTGATGCAATTCATCCAGGGTATGGTTTTTTATCTGAAAATCCACAATTTTCGAAAGTTTGTGAAGAACATAAAATTAAGTTTATTGGAGCATCCTCAGAAATGATTGAAAAAATGGGGGACAAATCAGCGGCTAAAGAAACAATGAAAAAAGCAGGTGTCCCAACTGTTCCTGGATCTGATGGAATTATAGATTCACTTGAAAGTGCTAAAGAGGAAGCTAAAGAGATTGGATATCCAGTAATGCTTAAGGCTACTGCTGGTGGAGGGGGAAAAGGAATGAGAGTTGTATTAAAACAGAAAGATCTTGAAAAGGCATGGGAAAGCGCTCGCCAAGAAGCCTCTAATTCCTTTGGAAGTGAAGGGATGTATATTGAAAAACTTATTGAAGAGCCAAGGCATATAGAAATTCAAATAGTTGGAGATTCATATGGAAAAGCCTGTCATTTATCTGAAAGGGATTGTTCAATCCAAAGAAGACATCAAAAATTAACAGAGGAGACACCTTCTCCTTTTATGAATGACGTATTAAGGGAAAAGATGGGGACAGCAGCTGTAAAAGCTGCAGAATATATTAAGTATGAAGGTGCAGGGACGGTTGAGTTTTTGGTCGATAAGAATGAGAATTTTTATTTTATGGAGATGAATACAAGAATTCAAGTTGAGCATCCCATAACTAACAGGTTATGGATTTTGA
>JAQWON010000009.1 GCA_029245825.1 Flavobacteriaceae bacterium | reverse complement strand
CTGATTTTGATAATACTGATTATATAGGTACCTATACAAGTTCTTCTGGCTCTGAAACTGCTAACAGACATAGATCATATCGTAGATACCTAGGTAACTCACAAAATCCTAGTTACAATAATCCTGGCTGGACTGTTCATGAGCAAAAATCTATTGCAACTGTAAACAGAGTAACTGCGACACCTGAGATAACTATAAAACCAAATAACTGGCTTCAAGTCATTGGAAGAGGTAATATAGATTTCTCTGATGATAGAAGAACAACCTTCTACCCTATCGGTAGTGCAGGTGGTGCATTTAATAATGGTGCCTTTTTTGAAAGTGAAATAGCTCTACGCAGTTATAGTTTTGACGTTATTGCAAGAGCTACTAATGATCTTACCTCTGATATTAGTCTTACCTCAACCGTTGGTTGGAGTATAAATGACAGAAAATACAATAGAAATTCAGGAAGTATAACAGGGTTTCTTGTAAACTCAACCAAACAAACAACATCTTTAAATACTTCTGCTGAAGCAACTGCTTTTGAAAACTATAGAACTTTTAGAAAATCAAATAGAGGTTATGCCGTTTTTAACTTAGATATGTTTGACCAACTATATATAGCTATGTCTGGAGGAATAGAAGCCTCTTCAACAATAAAAGGATCGTTCTTTTATCCTTCTATTGATGCTGCATGGAACTTCACAAATGCTTTAGGGTCGAGTGCTATTTCCTTTGGTAAACTTCGTGCAACATGGGGAAAAGTAGGTGTTCAGCCGGATGCTCATCAATTTCAAACATTAGCTGAAGGAAGTTTTAGTTACTCTACCTATAGTGATCCAATAGCGATAGATTCCTTTGGAGGAGGTTACAGGCTAGATAATAATCTTGGAAATCCTAACCTTGAACCTGAAGTTAAAACTGAGTGGGAGATTGGAACAGATTTAAGATTTTTAAATGATGACTTAAGATTTTCAATGACTTATTATAGCAATGAAATCAAGGGTATTTTACTTGATGTAAATCTTTCACCTTCCTCTGGGTTTTCAACTCAATATGGGAATTTTGGAAGTATGAAAAATAATGGATTGGAAATAGATCTTGGTTGGAATGCCATTAAAAGAGGAGATTTAAATTTAGATGCCTCACTTAACTGGTCAAAAAACACAAATGAAGTTACTGATTTATTCGGTACAGAAACTATTAGTTTGAGTCCAGGAGCATCTGTTAGCTCTAGAGCTATTGTAGGTCAACAACTTGGGGTTTTATATGGAACAGGGTCTAGAACAAATCCTGATGGAAGTTTTGATCTAGATTCAAATGGATTTCCTCAAATCACTCCAAGCCCAATAATACTGGGTGATCCAAATCCTGATTGGGTAGCTGGAATAGGTCTAAATCTTGATTATAAAAACCTTAGCCTTAATGTTGTGCTTGAGCACTCTGAAGGTGGAGATTTTATGCCAAGAACGTTATGGGTTCTCCATAGATTTGGAACTACAGAAGCGACTGCTAATAGAATCACAACTACACAAGATCTTAGAAATCACGATGGTGATCTTGTACCAGCAGGAACAACTGTTCGTGGAAATGTTAGAGACTTTGGAGCAGGAAATGTTCTTTTAGATGAAGATTGGTATCGAACTGGTATTGGAGGTGGTTTTGGTGATAACCAGGCCTATAACTTTGGTGTCTACGATGCTACTTTTACTAAAGTAAGGGAGCTTTCATTAAGTTATCTTATAAATAGCGATAGATTAAATTCTCTTCTTGGGTTAGATAACATAAGATTGACTGCCACTGGAAGAAACCTAATTAATATTAATAAGGTACCTGGAATTGATCCTGAAACAAATCAATATGGTGTTGGAAATGCACTTGGATTGGATTATTTTACAAATCCACAATCCAAATCTGTTCTATTTTCAGCAGCCTTTAACTTTTAATAAATAAAGAAATGAAAAAAATAACATACAATCTAATATTATCTCTTTCTTTAATCTTTATAGTTTCATGTGAAGATCTTGTAGAAGGAATCAATGATAACCCAAACGACATCATCGTTACTGATGTTGAAGAACGCTTGTTTTTGACGGGTGCACAATTAGCAAATATTCAACTAAATTGTGGGCATTTAAACAGAATTGGAGGAATGTATTCTGGTCAGCTTATTGGGTACTCATCCCTATATTCTAATATATATGGATTTAGCCTGTCAACTGCTGAAGCAAATGATGAATGGTTTGAGCTTTATGTTGGAATCCTTTCAAACACAAGACATATAGCTACTAATTCCTCCAATCAGTTATTAGTTGGAATTTCAAAAATAATTGAAGGTCATGCTGTTGGAACAGGAGCGTCACTTTGGGGTGACATACCATATTCTGAAGCTGGGAATCCAGAGATTTCAGATCCAATTTTTGATTCTCAAATAGCTGTTTATGCAAGTGCAATTTCTTTACTAGATGAGGGGATTTCTGTCCTAAATGCTACTAGTGCTGGAAGCATTCCGGAAGATATTTACTTTAGTGGAGATAAAGCAAATTGGATAGCTGCTGCTAATACTTTGAAAGCACGTTTCTATCTTCATCAAAAGGATTACCCAAGTGCTTTTTCTGCAGCTCAAAACGGAATATCTTCAGCTAGTGGAGATATGATGTATAAGCCAGGGAATGCTGCATCAGGAGACAATAACCTCTTTTGGACTATTTTAGAAGGATCCAGATCTGGGGATATTGGAAACAGTGTTGATGGAGTCGAAAGCTATCTTGTTCAAATCTTAGACTCAGGAAATGCTTTATCGAGGAATAATACTAAAACTGATGAAACAGCTAGAAAAGCTTACTATACAATAAATTCGTCAACTGGATCATCAAATGAAGGTATAATAGAGGAAAACGAACCTCAAAATATGGTAACGTTTTTTGAAAATCAGTTGATTCTTGCAGAATCAGCTGCCCGAAACGGATCATTAGCTGATGGGCTCCCCTATCTTAACAATGTCAGGGCTTGGATGAATACTGGAGGGCATATAAATTCTAATTTTCAAGACCAAGCATATTCATATTTAGCTTATGATGCTGCTGATTTTGATAATGGGGGAATTGAAAATGCTGATGGAATTGATTCTAAAACAGCATTTTTAAGAGAGGTTATTGAAGAAAGATATGTCTCAGGGTTTGGTATGCATATGCCATACAATGACTCAAGGAGATTACGTAAATCTGATTCTTCTATGGCGGTTCCATATATTTTAGTTGATGGACCTCAAAGTGGACCTTGGCCTGAGAGAATGCCGTATGCTACCACAGAATTAAATTCTAACTCAAATGCTCCGGCTGAAGACCCTGGTATTTTTTCTGTAACAAGGGTCAATCAATAATTTAATTTATTATTTAAAAAAAACTCGCTTTTTTAAGCGGGTTTTTTTTTGATAATCATCACAATTTAATAAGTCACATTTTAAAAAAACATCGAATAAACTTTCGAAAAACAAAATTTTTACATAATTTTAACAGTTTTTTTAAAATAAAGATTTATGAAAAATACTATAATGATTTTATTGTTATCACTTTTCAGTGTCCAATTTGCATTGGCACAAGTTACGGTAAGTGGTAATATCACAGATGAAAACGGTGTGCCTCTACCTGGGGCGACTGTTATAGAGGTTGGAACAAACAACGGTGTTAGTTCTGATTTCGATGGAAATTACTCAATTACGGTAGCTGGTACTTCTCAATTAGAATTCAGTTTCGTTGGATATGTGACTGTTGTACAAGACGTTAACAGTCAAGATACAATCAATGTTTCTCTTGCTGCGGCTGGAGAACTAGAAGAGGTTGTTGTATCCGGTGTTGCTGGTGCTACTTCAAAGAAGAAGCTGTCCGTAACTGTTGCTACACTAAGCGCTGAAGAAATTGAAGCTGTACCTGCTAGCTCTGCTGCTGGTGCTCTTCTTGGTAAAGTTGCTGGTGTAAGTGTTACAAATCTAGGTCAACCTGGTGCTGGAGCAACAATTATTTTAAGAGGTGCTGCTAATTTTTATGGCTCACAAGAACCTCTTGTAATAATTGATGGTGTATACGTTGAGGGTGGTCTTGGAGATATAAATATAGATGACATTGAATCCTTTGAGATTGTAAAAGGTGCTTCTGCAGCATCACTTTATGGATCAAGGGCTGGTAATGGTGTAATCGTGATTAGCTCTAAGCGTGGAAAGAAAGGTAAAACAGAAATTACTTTCAGAAACGAAATCGGCTATAATGAAATAACTAGAACTATTCCTACTAATCAATCTCATGGATTTGTTCTTGCATCTGATTGGCAAAGCTTTCAGGGACAGTACACAAAACTTGACGGGGTGACTTATCCTGCAGGATTTGCTAGTGTCTACGCTGCAGGCGGTGCTCAAGGTGTTGGTGGTTCACCAGTACAAGAAGCTGATGGATATCATGATAATCCTTACGGTGTTTACAATGATCATCACGGTCAACTATTTACTAAAGGTGCTAACCAAACTACCTATTTATCTGTTAGTTCTGGAAGCGAAAGAGCTAGAACATTTTTCTCTTTTGAGAATTATTCAAATGAGGGAGTTGTTGATCTAAATGAGGGTTATGATAGAAGGAGTTTTAGATTAAATTCTGACTTTTTCATAACAGATAATCTAACACTTAACACAAGTAGTAACTTTGTTACAGTAGATGACCAACCATCTGTAGGTGGAGGGATTTTTAGGACTTTTACAAGATTAAGTCCTGATGCCAATCTTTTACTAGATAATCCAGATGGACAACCATACTGGTATACTCCTGACCCGCATGAGTCTGAAATTTCAAACCCATTATATGCAGAGTGGAGGAGAGATTACAAAACTCAAAACGAGAGATTCTTAGGTGCTTATAACCTTCAGTATAATTTCAATTCTAATCTAAACTTTGTTTTAGCTTATAGTTTTGAAAATAATAGCTATAGATATACAAATGTTTATCCTTATGAAGGCTATACAATTACAGCTGCTGAAGTTGGTTTTGACTACTCAAAAGGTAGTATGTCAAAATATAGCAACCATGAAAAATCTCAGGTAGCTCAAGCTACTCTTAATTTTAGTAAAGAATTTGGAGAATTAGATGTTAGAGCTAAACTTTTCTATCAAGCTGAAGATAGAGCTTGGGAAAGTATGACTGCTTCAGGTAATGACTTTTTATATAAGGATCTACCTTCTTTAGATAACTTTGATCCATCTACTATCTCTATTGCTTCTAATAGAGAAAATGTAAGAGCTCAAAGTTATTCTGGTATTGCTAACCTTATTTATATGAACAGATACATTTTTGAAGGTCTTTACCGTCAAGATGGATCTTCTCTATTTGGATCTGATGCTCGATGGAACGATTACTACAGAGTTTCTGCAGCGTATCGTATTTCAGAAGATGTTCAGATTCCTGGTATTGATGAGCTAAAAGTTAATTTTGCTCTTGGAACATCAGGACAAAGACCTGGTTTTACATGGCAATATGAGCAAACAGGTATTAGTGGAGGTACTTTAAGTTCAAACAGAATTAAAGGTAACTCAGCTTTAAAACCATCTGAAACAACTGAGACTGAAATAGGTCTTAATGTTGACTTCCTAGATCGTTTTTCACTTGAAGCTGCATATTCTTTGCAAGAAACTACTGATCAGTTTATGTTAGTATCACTGTTTGCACCTGCTAATGCTGGTAAAAACAGACAGTGGCAAAACGTAGGTGATCTTGAAGCTTCAACTATTGAAGCTCAATTGGATTTTGATGTTTTAACAGGTAATCCTAACATGAGTTGGGATATTGGAGTTAACTACTCTGCTTCAGAAGCAAAGATTACTAAACTAAATGCACCTAAGCAAACTGTTGGAACTGGAGGACTATTCAGAATTGACAATGGTATGACATGGGGTGATATGTATGGTAGAGTAATTCTTCAAGGTCAGCAAGGATTAACTGATTTAGCTTCTCAGCTTGGATCTGGTGATTCAGTATCTAATTATAGTATCAATTCTGATGGTGTTGTTGTGCTAACTTCTGCAATAGGAACAGCTGATGAAAAAGGTATTATTAAAAAAGATGCTTCTGGAACTGATGTTCAAGAAGTAATTGGAAACCAAGAAGCTGACTTTAGAGTTGGTTTAGTTTCAAACTTTAGATACAAAAACTTTGGTGTTTATATGTTATGGGATTGGAAGCAAGGTGGAGATGTCTACAATGGTAATGGACAATGGAATACAATTGCTCTTAGAAATGCTATAGTAGATCAAGCTGGAAAGGCTACAAATGAGAAAAAGCACTATAACTATTATGGTTCTCTTTATGATGTTAACCAAAATAATAACTGGTGGGTTGAGGACGCATCATATGCCAAGTTAAGAGAATTAGCTTTGACATATAATGTTCCTAAAGCTGTACTGGTTAGAACTGGGCTTGTTGATTCTGCTAAGATTAGTCTTATTGGAAGAAACATTCTTACTATAACAGACTACTTAGGATGGGATCCTGAAGTTACGTCTTACAGCAGTGGTACTCAACAGTACTTTGCGTTTGACCAAGGTGTATACCCAACTCAGTCGTCTTATTCACTTTCATTACAATTAAAATTCTAAAAACATGAAAAAAATAATTAATAATTTCACTTACTTAATTGCAATACTTTTTGTTGTTGTTTCTTGTGATACATTTGAAACAGACCTAGAAGTAAGAAATCAGGAAAATCCTGATGATGCAATTCTTACCAGTGACCCGGTTGCTCTTGAAGCAGTAGCTGGTACATTATTTCAAAACTGGTATATGGCCAACTCTAACTATTATGGTGTCGGTATGGCTATGAACACAATGGCAGATGCTTCTTCATGTTCTTGGGGAAATGCTGGAATGAAAGATTCTTCTAGTGAGCCTCGAGCAGCATGGAATAATACATCTTCTTACGGTTACAATTATGTAAACTTTGATCCATTTAATGCTATGTATTCTGTACTTGCAGATTCAAATAATCTTGCTCTTGCGATTGCAAATGGAACTACTTTTCCTGATAATAATTTAATTAATGCAATAGCTAAATTTGGTCAAGCACTTACTATGGGTACTTTAGCACTAAATTATGATGGCGTTTGGCTTTCTGATGAAACTGGACCTATTGGTGATGGAAAATCTGATCATAATGCTTCAATGGCATTTGCTATTGGAAAATTAGATGAAGCTATAGCAATTGCAAACGGTACTAGCTTTGCAGTTCCTGAAAATTGGATGCCTGGTGCAGGTGTAACAAGCAGTGCTGCTTTGGCTAAGCTTATGAACTCATTTGGAGCTCGTATGCTTGCAATGAATTCTAGAAATGGATCAGAAAAAGCTTCAACTAACTGGGGTAAGGTTCTTGGTTACGCTAATGCTGGTGTGACTGCAGATTTTAATATCAGTCATGATGATGTTGTGTGGTACGATTACTTTAAAACATATCTTGTTTATCCTGGATGGGCTCGTATTGATCTTAGAGTAATTAATCTAATGGATCCTAGCTATCCTGATTATTGGCCCGCTGGAGAAACTTCTCTTCCAGAAGCAACATCTGCAGATGCAAGATTAGAATTAGACTTCCAGTATTTATCTAGTAATAACTTTAGACCTAACAGGGGTACTTACCACTTTAGTTCTTATAGATACGCTAGATGGAACGATTATATTTCAGAATGGGTATATCCTACTGTAGAAATTGCTCTAGCTGAAAATGACATGTATAAAGCTGAAGCTATGTTACAAACAGGTGATGTTGCTGGTGCTGCTGCGGTCATTAATGCTGGAACAAGAGTTACAAGAGGAGGGTTAAGCGCGGTTGCTGCTAATGCAGCTGATGTTGCTGCTGCTATCCATTACGAAAGAATGGTAGAATTTCCATTACATTCTTCTGGGCTTTCATTTTATGAAATGCGTAAAGAAGATATGTTACAATCTGGCACACTATTACACTGGCCAATACCTGGAAAAGCTCTTGAAGCAATTCCTGCAGATTACTATACTTATGGTGGATCTGAAGGAGTAGCTGGTCAAGATGTTTCTTCAGGAGGATGGAGATAAAATTTTGCATAAAGCTTTATTTTAGCTAAACTTTAAAAAAGAGGCCAATTTTGGCCTCTTTTTTTATTATTTGATTCAATATAAAATTATATGAGCGAGTTAAAGATTTTTGGATTAAGACCAGTTCTTGAGGCGATAGAAAACAAAAGGTCTATTGATAAAGTGTGGCTTGTAAAATCAAGTAATAGCAAACTTTATACAGAGCTAATCAGTAAACTCAAAAAAATAATATTTCCTATAGCTTAGTACCAAAACAAGCTTTAGAGAGAAAATTAAGAGGCAAAAATCATCAAGGTGTATTTGCTAGAATTTCACCCATTGAAACAATACCAATTGAAAAAATGATTCAAAATACAGAATTGAAAAAAACTACTCCGCTTTATCTTTTACTTGATGGCATCACTGATCCTAGAAACTTTGGCGCAATACTTAGATCCGCCAATGCAACTAGTGTAAGTGGTGTGATAATTTGTAGTTCTTCGAGTTCACCGATTAATGAAGTCGTTGTAAAAACATCCTCTGGAGCAATCTTTAATGTGCCAATATCAAAGGTAAATAATCTTAAAGATGCAATCTATTTACTGAAAGAAAATCAAATTGAAGTCATAGGATTAGATCAAGCTGGAAAAAACCCCATTTATGATACTGATTTATTAAATCCACTAGCAATATTAATAGGATCTGAAGAAAAAGGGATTTCAAAAGGAGTCTTAAAAACAATCAATCAAAAAATAAAAATCCCTATGACAGGGAATGTAGAATCTTTAAATGTTTCTGTGGCTGCTTCGATCGCTCTTTTTGAAGTAAAAAGGCAAAGAAATTCTTAGTTTTCTTTTAAAAGATTTTTATAACTCTTAACAATATTTTAAAAAAAAAAGGGTTTATAATTATATAGTTTTTATAGGAGTTTTTAAAATTTTATGCCATCAGAACAAATTCATTAATAAATAGAGTTTTCCTTGTTTTTTTATTCATTTCCTCAATAGAGATATTTGCTCAATATCCACAAATAAGAGAATCCATAATTAATCTGCCAAATTTTGACAAAAAAATTCTTCACTATGGATATTTCATAGGCTTCAATTCTTATGACTTTAAATTTGAATACGAAAAAAATTATTATGAAGATCAAATTCCAGATATTGTAACAACTGGAAAAACTGGTTTTAACGTTGGGTTAATTGGTGACCTAAGAATTAATGATTATTTTAATTTAAGAATAGAACCTGGTCTATATTATTCTCAAAGGGATCTATATTATCCAGATTTACCAGATTTTGATTCTGAATCAGATAGAATGAGGGAAGTTAAGTCAACCTACATCCATATTCCTTTAATAGTTAAAATAAATGCCAAAAGAATAAATAATTTTAGACCCTTTATATTAACAGGCTTTTCAACTGATTTTAATTTATCTAGTAACAAAAAAAATAGTGATGATAATTTTAGCAATGTTTTTAGAACAACTTCATCAAATATGAATTATGAGCTAGGATTTGGATTCGATTTTTATCTAACCTATTTTAAGTTTTCGCCCTCTATACGAGGGGTTTTCTCAATTGAAAATGAACTCATCCCCGATTCTAATCCAACAAGTCCATGGACTGGAAATATTATAAATATGTTTAGCAGAGGTGTTGCCATAAACTTTACATTTGAGTAAAATATAAGAAAAATCGATTTAGCTATTTATTTAGTTTAGATAATAAAATTGCTGCTGCAGAAGACACATTGATACTTTCTATATGATTATTTTTAGATGATGAAGGTATCGTAATCTGTTTAGTTAAAAGATTAATTATTTTTGAGCTGATCCCATTTGATTCATTTCCTAGAACTAAAATACCAGGACTAATCATTGAAATATTATTAAAGTCTTCACCATTAAGAGTAGCTCCGTAAATAGTATTAGGATATTTTTTTAGAAAAATATCCAAATCACAAGAATGGCAATTTACCCTAGCTAATGAACCCATTGATGACTGAATTGTTTTAGGGTTAAAAAAATCTACACTTCCTTTACTACAATATAAGTGCTCAACTCCAAACCAATCACATAGACGAATTATATTTCCTAAATTACCAGGATCTTTAATAGAATCAATCGCTAGGGAAAATCCAGTGAATGGATCCTTTTTCATCTTTCGAATTTTAAAAACCCCTAAAACTGGACTTGGGGTAGATAGCTGAGTGATTTTTGACATCACTGATTTACCAATGGTTGTAAATTTTGAATCTTTCTTATCTTCAATTGAATACAAAGCATTGAAACTCCATTTAGCATTATAGAATTCACTTACAGCCCTTTCTCCTTCGACAATAAATAAACCATTTTTTTGGCGAAATTTTTTCAGAGATAAAAGTCCTATTTGTTTTACCTTATTCTTGGTTAACATTAAATGACGTATTTTTAATAATTAATTCTTACAGTATTGCCTATTTCTTCAACAAATTTAACAATTATAATATTTTCTAGCTTTCTTATGCTTGGTTGTTCAGTTGTTAAAAACTTGAATGAAAATGAATACTTACTTGAAAAAAATATAATTTTAAAAGATCAAAAAGAGCTAATAAATAATCCTGAATATCTACTGCTAAAAGGAAGTCCAAATAAAAAAATACTTGGAATACCTTTCCAAAATCACCTTTATAGCCTTTCTACTTCCAAATCTGATTCAATCAGTAAACCAAAAAAATACAACAATAGACTAAATAATCTTTTGAAAAATATAGGACAAAAGCCTGTTTTAATTGACTCAAATGTAATAAATAATAATGTTCTAAGACTCGAACAGTTTTATAAAAATCAAGGGTTTTTTAATGTGAAAGTTAAATTTAAAACTGAACCAATTAATAAGAATAGAGCTAATGTTAAATATATTGTGAATACTTATAAACAATTCGTAATTGATTCAATAAAAAAAAATATAACCTCTAAAGATTTAGATTCACTTTATAATAATCAAATATCAAAGACAAAAATTATTGCTGGAAATCCTTTTGAAATAAAAATTTTTGATCAAGAAAGAAATCGTTTAGCAAAGTTTTTTAGAGATAATGGCATTTTTAACTTTCAACAAAATAGCATAAGATTCAAAGCTTTAATAGATAGTTCTGGTATTGATAATAAAATACCCATAACGATTGAAATTAAGGACCTACAAAAACGAGATAGAGACACATTAAAAATTATACCCTATGAAATTCATAAAATAGAAAAAATACATTTATATATTGATAACCCTGGTGATTTAGGTCAAATTCCCTCTTATACTGACAGTATAATTCATAATGATTTAATGATTTTTACTAAAGGAAAATTAAAGTATAAGCCTAAAACTCTTGAAGATGCTGTTTTTATTAGAAAAGGATCATTATACAGTGATCTAGAACGTTCCGAAACATATAAGTATTTATCTAATCTAAAAAACTTTAAATATCCCAGTATAACATACTATTACATGAATAATAGTAAAGATCTACAAGCTAACATATACTTAAGTCCCAAAGAAAAATTTTCAATGGGATTTGATTTTGATCTTTCTCATTCAAATATTCAAGACTTGGGAGTTTCTTTAGGATCTTCTTTTGCTATTAGAAATATTTTTAGGGGCGCTGAAATACTAGAAGTTAGTTTAAAAAACACTCTTGCAGCATCTAATGATATAAGTCAGATAAACAATAATTTTTTCAACCTATATGAATTAGGTGGTGATATTAATCTTAGGATTCCAAGGGTTTTATTTCTCTTAAAAACTGAAGAGTTAATTCCAAAGAAAATGAATCCCAGAACAAATATAAGTTTTGGAATAACAATGCAACAAAATATAGGCCTTGACAAACAATACTTTGGGCTTAATTATCAGTTGAATTGGGAACCAAACAATTTCACAAAAGTAGATTTAAAAATTTTTGATATTGAATACATTAATAATCAAAATATTGGGAATTATTTTAATGTATACAAAAACTCCTATGACAGACTTAATTTAATAGCAAAAGAATATAATAAAGAAAACAATTTAGTTAATTCATCTGGTAATTTGATTGTTCCTAAAGGCGCAAATGAATTTATAGATAATGTTTTAAATGATTTAACTGATTTAACATACGAAAGTAATTCATACAAGGCAGTTAATTTAATTAAGGAAAGAAAGGAAAGGCTTACAACTAATAATTTTATCATGGGCTCATCCCTTAATTTTAATTATAACAGTCAAAAAAGCATAGTAGATGAGAATTTTTTTCAATTGCGTTGGAAATTAACTTGGGCTGGAAGTTTGATTACTCAGGTTTTAAAATTTTTAAACAAAGAAAAAAATGATTTAGGACAATATGAAATAGGAGGAATTGCTCCATCACAATATATTAAAACAGAAGTAGATTATATCAAACATTGGCAAATTAAAAGAAACAATATATTAGCGATCAGACTCTTTAGTGGAATTGCTATACCCTTTGGGAATGCAAATAATATTCCTTTTTCTCGATCTTATTTTTCTGGAGGAGCAAATGATAATAGGGCTTGGAGAGCATATAGTCTTGGCCCAGGAACAAGTCAAAATATTAATGAATTCAATGAAGCTAATTTCAAACTCTCATTTAACTTTGAGTATAGATTTAAAATACTGGGGAAAATGAATGGTGCTTTATTTGTTGATGGAGGAAATATTTGGAATGTTTTGGACAATATTGAAGATGAAAATTCTAGATTTAATAATTTTAAAGATTTTAGTGAAATAGCTATTGGTAGTGGTATTGGATTGCGATATGACTTTGATTTTTTTGTTTTTAGATTTGACACTGGATTTAAAACTTACAATCCCTCACTAGAAAATAAGGATAGATGGTGGAGTGAATATGCTCTTAATCGAGCAGTTTTTAATATTGGTATAAATTATCCTTTTTAAACTAAAAAACTTTGATATTTTTACAGCTAAATAATCATAAATATGAATTTAGATATACCGAAAGGGGTATTAACTGGAGATGATGTGCAAAAAGTTTTTAAACTCGCTAAAGAAAAATCTTTTGCTCTACCAGCTGTCAATGTAATTGGAAATAATACGATTAATGCTGTTCTTGAAACAGCTGCAGAACTTAATAGTCCTGTTATAATTCAATTTTCAAATGGAGGCGCTCATTTTAACGCTGGAAAGGGACTCTCGAATCAGAATCAAAAAGCTTCCATCGAAGGTTCAATTTCTGGGGCCAATCATGTTCATGGTCTTGCAAGACAATACGGTGCATCTGTTATTTTACACACTGATCATTGTGCTAAAAATTTACTTCCATGGGTTGATGGTTTATTAGATTATGGTGAAAATTATTTCAAAAAACATAAAAAACCTCTATTTAGTTCACATATGATTGATTTATCAGAAGAAAGTTTAGAAGAAAATATATCAACATGTAAAGAATACATGAAAAGGATGCATGAAATTGATATGACTTTAGAAATTGAACTTGGAATAACAGGAGGGGAAGAGGATGGAGTAGATAATACTAATATTGACAGTAATAAGCTATATACTCAACCTGATGAAGTAGCATATGCATACGAAGAACTTATCAAAGTGAGTAATCGATTCACTATAGCAGCATCCTTTGGAAATGTACATGGAGTTTACCGTCCTGGAAACGTGAAATTAAAACCTAAAATTTTAAAAGAATCTCAAGATTACTTGTCAAATAAAATTGGTCTGCCTAAAAATACTATTGATTTTGTTTTTCATGGTGGATCAGGATCTTCTAAGGAAGAAATTAATGAGGCGATTAGTTATGGGATTATTAAAATGAATATTGATACTGATTTACAATTCGCATTTACTGAAGGAATAAGGGATTATATTATTCAAAATGCAAATTACTTGAATACCCAAATTGGTAATCCTGAGGGTGAAAGTATTCCAAATAAGAAATATTACGATCCAAGAAATTGGCTTCGTTTAGGAGAAATTACTTTTAAAAATCGACTAGTAAAAGCATTCAAGGATCTAAATAACATTAACACCTTATAATAATCAAAATTTAAATAGAAAATTATTTTACTCAAATAAGATGAGCTGGTTTAAAAGAAGTGAAAAGAAAATTCAGACAAAAACAGAGGAAAAAAAAGATATTCCTAAAGGCCTTTGGTATAAAACACCTACAGGTAAAATCATAGGAACTGAAGAACTGGCAAGTAATTTTTATGTATCTCCTGAAGATGACTATCATGTCCATATTGGGAGTAAAGAATACTTTGAAATAATTTTTGATGATAATAATTTTAAAGAATTAGATGCTGAACTAAAATCAATAGATTTTTTAAAATTTAAAGATTCAAAAAAATATAGTAGTAGACTCAAAGAAGCTGAAAAAAAAACAGGGCTTAAGGATGCTGTTCGAACTGCAGTTGGTAAATCAAAGGGGAGAAAATTAGTAGTTGCTTGTATGGATTTTAAATTTATTGGAGGATCGATGGGTTCAGTTGTTGGAGAAAAAATATTCAGAGCTGCTGACTATTCATTAAAAAATAAAATTCCTTTATTAATAATATCTAAATCAGGAGGTGCTCGGATGATGGAAGCGGCTAATTCATTGATGCAACTAGCAAAAACTTCAGCAAAATTAGCGGAACTCTCTGAATCTAAAGTTCCTTATATATCTTTATGTACTGATCCCACTACAGGTGGAACAACAGCCTCATTTGCGATGTTAGGTGATATTAATATTGGAGAACCAAGAGCATTAATTGGTTTTGCTGGACCAAGAGTAGTCAAAGATACAACTGGGAAAGAGCTCCCAGAAGGTTTTCAAAAAAGTGAATTTCTACTTGAGAAAGGCTTTTTAGACTTTATTTGCCATCGCAAAGAGTTAAAAGATAAAATAAATCAATATATCGATCTCTTACTTAATCTTAAATTAAGACAATAATTAGTTTAAATATGACGTTATAGAAAGGCTAAATACTAGTATATTTGCAGAATTCAAATTAATACATAATAATTATTAAATAATATTGGCATGTATCTAACCAAAGAAATTAAAAAAAAGATTTTCAAAAGTTTTGGTAAATCTG
>JAQWON010000121.1 GCA_029245825.1 Flavobacteriaceae bacterium | reverse complement strand
ATATTGATGGGGATGGGATTCCCAACGGGATAGATTTAGATTCTGACAACGATGGAATATTTGATTCTATTGAGTCAGGCAATGAAGCTTTAGATACTAATGGAGATGGAAGAATTGATATTAATGATGCAGGTTTTGTTGATGCTGATAATGATGGTGCTCATGACACGGCAGAGTCAAACACTTTAAGAGATTCTGATAATGATAATAACATTGATGCTTTTGAATTAGATTCTGATGGAGATGGTTGTAATGACGTGAATGAGGCTGGGTTTACAGATCCAAATGGGGATGGTATTTTAGGACCGAATTCAGTCACTCAGAACGCTACAGGTACTGTCACTAGCGGAATCGATGGTTATACCACGCCACAGGATTTAGACAAGGATGGGGATTTAGACTATAGGGATTCAGGTTACGATGTGGGATGTTCTAACCCTAAGGTGGAAGCTGAGAAAACAGTACAGGTAATCGATAATAATTTAGATGGGCTCACCAATCTTGGAGATTCTCTAGTCTATGCCATAACAATTTCAAATACAGGAAACATCGATCTTAAGTTAGATGTAGATGATTTATTAAATGATGAAGATGGGGCATTGATTCAAAAACTTGATCTTACTTTTAGCGACGTTAATACAACAACAACCTTCACCTCCACTACAAACCTAGCGAAAAGAAGTAATTCTGTTCGATATACCGGGGGCCCCTGGCAGATAACGACTAGCAGTAGTTATATTAGTGAATGGACGACCTCTAATTATCCTGCTGCAGGCGTTCCATATTATTATAATGCTACTTTATCTGGAGTTTCTGCATCGGATGTGGATCTGCCAGAAGGATTTCAAACCACATCTGGGAATTTTGGTGATGTTGGTTCTAGTTCACAAGCTGATTACCCACATAATTATACCTATTGGACAAGAATGACAAGTCATAGCGCTGATCAAAACAATATATATGAGCTTTCATGGATGTATCAAATAGTTAATAACGGACAGAACCTTAAGCCAAACACGAAATATACAGTATCCGTTTATGCTAGGGCTTATTCAGGCGACCACTTAAGTAGTGATGGATCAGAAACTGATCATAGATGGAAACTAGTTTTTCATACAGGAAATACAAGCGATACAACAAAGGAGTGGGAAACATCAAATAACGCACATGGCACAAATTATACCGATGAGCGCTACAATTGGGAGATGGCTGAGAAATCTGATTGGCTCTTTATGACTGATCTTCAGTTTAAAAGATATTCCTTTACTATCACTACTGGTGCAACTCCTGGAGTAGGACGGGTAGGGATAAGACCTCCGCACAACGGTAGTCATGGTGCTGCATTTTGGGGCTTTCAGGTAGAAGAAAATCCTTCTCCTACGCGCCTGACTTATACCTATGATACTTTTTTCACCCCTACAGCTGCTACCTCAGGAACTTTTGATCCAAGGGTAACCTATTTGCCTCCAGGGGGAGTGGCTAGCTATACAGCTAGTTTCACCATTAACCAAGCAGCGATGGATGGTGGAGACTTTGTTTCTAACGTGGTAAGTGTTTCAGCTGAGTTTACAACTCCTTCAGGGATTACAGGAACAGTAACCACGGTTAGTGATGACCCAACAACGCCGGCGGATGATGATCCAACAAAAACAGATCTCGACAATGAGTCCGCAGTAGAGGTCACAAAAACATTTATCACAACTGATAAAAATGGAAATGGACTGAAAGATGTTGGAGACATAATAAACTACACCATAGCAATTGAAAATAAGGGGCAGACCTCCCTGGGAAGTTTAACTCTGACAGATAGTTTTGCTAGGGCTGATGGCACCACTCAAACTCTTGAAATATCTAAAACAGTTGAAGGGGCAAGAAATTTATTGACCTACTCTGGTTATTGGTATTGGTCAGCTAACGGTTGGACCCATAGTGGGGTATCGGGATCTGCTTGGAGAAATGAATTTGTACCGGGAATTGAGTATTATTTTTCTGAAGCATCTGGCAGAAGTCATAATAGGGTTAGCTCTTCATTGCCAGACAATGGGTATGGAATAACTACAGCAAGCTATGATAGTGAAACTAGGCTGTTTTCAATGTATACAAACCAAGAATATGGTGTCACTTATAGAAATTACACTTTTGAGCCAAACACGACCTATACTTTTTCAGTTTATGCAAAGGCCAATAATGCAACCATGGCTACCAAACCATTTTATCTAGCGGTATGGGATGGAAGTCAAGGAGCTTATCAGACAGGAAATTCTGGGTCTTGGACCTCAACGCATACCATAAAAACTAATGAGCAGTTTTTGATTAATGGAACTTATAAGCGTTATAAGATAACCTTTACAACTGGTGCAGGCGCTGGGTCAAATGGTAGAATAATTATACGCCCACCCAATTATTCAAGTACTGATAATCGATGGGGTCTTGCTCAACTTGAAAAGGGAGCTGCGGCAACTACTTGGATTTATACCTACAACAATACAGATAAAGCTAGA
Organism: Flavobacteriaceae bacterium; assembly: GCA_029245825.1. Classification (GTDB taxonomy): domain Bacteria; phylum Bacteroidota; class Bacteroidia; order Flavobacteriales; family Flavobacteriaceae. Next base: position 8,868 of record JAQWON010000121.1, on the reverse strand, counting down.
TTAAGATATTTAGGAGATGTTTCGCCATTTACCAACTGGGCTAGTGGTTATCCCAATAACAGTAGTAGTAGTGATTGGGTATATATGTATAGCTCCACCAGACAGTGGTATACCACCTCTGGCAGCCAAAGACATATTGTTGAGTTGGAGGATCAGCTTGTAAATACTCTCTCCTGTAGCGGATGTCCCTCATATACCTTTATAGGGCAATATGGAGGGAACAGTTATTTCTATACCAATAGTATTTACTCTTGGGATCAAGCACAGAGTTATGCTCAGCAGGCAGGGGGACATTTATTTGTTCCAGACACTCAGGCAGAACATGATTATGTCGTTAATCCATCACAAAATCTTCCAAGCAGCCATTTTTGGATAGGAATAAGACATAATCCTATTGATAGTGCTTATAACGATGATTGGTATCCAGTCTATGGACCTAACACAGAAATTGATCATAGTAAAGCAATACTCGCCAAACCAACAATTGAGCCTGGAGAGAAAATTGAATTAAGCGTTGATTATACCATTACCCAGCAAGACGTAAATGCAGGGTCAGTTTCAAACAGTGTTTATTTAATCGCTGCAACGCATAACGTATCTGATACCAGTGATGATGGGGATGACACTGATCTCAACACAGTAGATGATCCTACCGTGACTATACTTGACACGCAAAGGCGAATAGAGCTTTCGAAAACCACCTCAATAACCGACAATGGAGATGGCGTGTTAGGTGTGGGTGATGTAATTGTTTACAGCATAGTGGTAACAAATACTGGAAACACAACCATTAGTAGTTACACATTTATCGACACCCTAACCGATGGCAACAGCACTACCCTTTCTTTAAATTCGTCAATTACTTATTTAAAAACAGAGCTGCCAGGGGTAAATCTTAATTATAAAATTAATAATGGAACAAAAGGAGTTTGGTATTTAAATGAACCCAACTCTGATAATTCTAATTATAACCGTGCTACTTGGAGGACGGATCAAGTTACAGGTGGTGATGCCGGCTTTTGGGATGATCGTCAGTACAATTACGGTCATCCATATATTATCGAAGTAGATCATCTAACTCAAACTTTTACTCATAATTCCATCACTTATACTTATTATGGGCAATATAACGGGCACTCCTATTTTAGATCTCCAAGCACTAATTATAATCATGACACGGCAAAAGCAAACGTGGCAGGCACTGCTTCAGCGACCTTACTGGTGATTAATGATTTAAAAGAGTGGGAATATCTTCAAACCCTAAGGGCTTCATTTGCAAGTGTCTATAATGGATATTTTTGGGTGGGTCTTGAGCAAAATCACAGCGCATCAGATTATTCTACATATTCTAATGGAAATGGAGGCTGGTATTGGATAGATGGGGATAATGGTGCACTAAAAACCCCTCTTGAAAACTCTGGATACGAATTAATCACTGTTACTGATACAACAATCGAACCTGGTGAGATGGATACCTATACCACCTCATACACCATTACTCAAAGTGATGTGGATAGTGGCTTTGTCATTAATACAGTATCTGCCACGGGAAGTAGTCCAGGAAGGACAAATGATGTTTCAGACATTAGTGATGATAGCGACGATGGTGATGGGAATACCACTGATGACCCGACTGTGGTTACCATCACCCCATCGCCGACAATGAAGGTAGTTAAAACAGCTACCGTATCTGATGTTAACGGCAATTCAGCAAACGATACAGGAGATATTATTTACTATACCATAACAGTAACCAATACAGGAAATGTTACCCTCTCAGGGGTTACTGTATCTGACACCTTATACGACAATCTTGACAATAACATTCAGCCCACCTTAAACCCCGTAGTGTTTGTCTCGGCAACGCAGAGCTCTACACAGGGGAATCTATTAGTTGGTGAAATGGCTACTTATGTCACCTCAGCAACGATAAGCGCTACATCAGAAGGAGCAGCGTTTATAGCAAACTCAGTAGTTGTTACAGCAACAACACCTAATGGAGCTGTGACATCAGACACAAGTGATGATGGGGATGATACTGATGGAGACACAGAAGGCGATCCTACTGAGGTGGATTTGGTTCGAGACCCAAAGATAGTGGTTAGTAAATCAGCATCGGTTACAGCAGATAACGGAGATGGCTTTGTCGGTCCTGGAGATACGATAACCTATTCAATAACTATTTCTAATACAGGGAATTTATCTCTCTCCAGTATTACACTATCAGATACTCTGCTTGATGCATTAGGTAATGCTCTGACCCTTTCATCAGGGCCAACTTTTGTTTCGGGAACACTAAGCTCGACAGCGGGGTCAATTAAAGTAGGTGAAGAAATATACTACACAGCGACATATGTAATAGAACAGGGGGCTGCAAATTCTGGAGCTGTTTCCAATAGTTTGTATGTAATTGCAAGTAGTCCTGGGGAGAGTAATAATGTGACAGACACCAGTGATGATCCAACAACTGGAGCTGCTAATGATCCAACGGTAACAAATATTCCAACAGTCTCAGCAATTGATTTTATGAAAGAGCAAGAAGTTATAGATGTTGATGGGAGTGGAACAAATAATCTAGGGGATGTCATAAAATATAAATTCACCATAACAAATACAGGGAATAAAACCCTTAGTTCATTCACCATGACAGATACGCTAATGGATTTAGCGTCAAACACACTTACCCAATCAATCACAACAGTTCCTGGGGCAACAAACTATTTAACATACTCGAATTTTAGTAGTGGTTGGAACGTTCATGATATGACTACTAATTCAGCTTATGATAATTTCCCAGATAATATTGAGTATTATTTCAATACATCATCAGGGAGAACGTCTTCACAGCTTTCAAATTTCCTAGTTGATGGAGCTAATTATTTGGACGATGCGGGTCCTGGGGTAGACGGTAGAAATACTACTAACACCTCTATAAGAGGACGAAGGTATAAGGCAAGCACTACATCGGGGCATACATATAAGAATTACACATTCGATCCAAACACGACCTATACCCTTTCAATCTATGCTAAGGCATATGATGGCGATTCAGGGACATCATTTAAGCTTTTCTATCATGATGGCTTTAACATGGGAGGTCTTACCAAGCAGCAAATTTATGATGCTGCAACAAAGTCAGATGCTCTTAGTCTTGGAAGTACATGGAAAAGGTATCAGATAGTCTTTAAAACATCTGCTGGGGCAACCAATGGAAGAATAGGATTTACTTCTCCACAAAATCCATCGGGAGGTGCCTACTACTGGGGAATACAACTTGAAAAAGGTCATGGAGCAACGCCCTATATTTACACTTACTCCAGCGCTGTTGCAAGACCACAAACTCTAATTTCTGATTATGCAGATTCGTTAGATGCTGCAGAAAGCATTACTCTTTATGGGTATTATACAATAACTCAAGATGTGATTGATGCAACAGGTGTGCTTAACAGTGCCACCGTTACAGCTGGGAGTCATAGCGTGTCAGATCTTAGTGATGATGGAATTGATGGTGATGGTGATACTACCGGTGATCCAACCCAGACAAACACAGTCGCTAATCCATCGATAACAGTTCAAAAGACAGCTCAGGTAGCGGATAATAATGGCAACAGTAAAACAGATATAGGTGATACAATAACCTACACAATAACGGTTTCAAATACCGGTGATACAACAATTACTGGATTGTCTTTTATTGATACAATGGTCTCTTCTCTAGGAGTAACACTGACCTATTCTACGCCTCCTGGGAGGGTTCAAACAACTATGGGCTCACCTCTTGGAACCCTAAAAGTAGGTGAGCAGGCTCTTTATGCAGCCACGTTTGTTATTAATCAAGCTGCATTTTCTTCAATTTATGTATCCAATAGCCTTAAAGCTGTTGCAAATGCAAATGGATTGACAGGCAATGTATCAGATACTAGTGATGATGGCGATGATAGTGATGGTGAGACAGAAGATGATCCTACCATCACTTTAATGAGTGCTGAAGCTAATGTTGAGGCAACAAAAACATATGAGATTATAGACAATGGAGATGGTGAAACAAAAGCAGGAGATATCGTCAAATTTATTATAACACTAGAAAACACTGGTAACACTGCACTTAGCAGCATAACTCTTGTTGATGTTCTAACCGATGGAGATGGTGGCTCACTGAGCCTTACCGATGGGCCATACTTTGCCTCAGCAACCCAGAGCTCCACACAAGGGAATCTAAAACTTGGTGAGATGGCAACCTATGTGGCATTTTATACCGTCACACCAGAAGCGTATGCTACAAAAAGTGTTATTAACTATGTTGATGTTACTGCAAGTAGTTCATATGGAACCAATGATGTAACCGATAGAAGTGATGATGGCATTGATAATGATGGTAATACTGTAGATGATCCAACAGTTGTGACTCTTGTAGCCGATGCTTCGATTATGGCCACAAAAAGTGCAACTGTATTTGATGGTAATGGAGATGGAATTACCGGGACAGGTGATACAATAAATTATGTGATTATGCTTGAAAACACAGGCATAACAAATTTAGCTACCATCACCCTAGTAGATACGCTTACTGATGCAAATGGAGTGGTTCTTAGTTTAACAAATGGACCTGCGTATCAGGCTAATAGTTCAAGCATGGGCTCGGCTCAAGGAAGCTTAAAATCAGGAGAAACCGCAAGGTATACAGCATCATATATTATAGCTGCAGATGCTGCACTTACTGGAAAGATTATAAACAGTGTTACGGTGACAGCTAGTAATACAAGTGATACAACATCGGTCTCTGATGTTAGTGACAATACTGATGATACAGATGGTAACACCTTAGATGATCCAACAGTTGTTATAATCAATTTAGAGCCAGCAATTGAAATCAGTAAAACAGCTGTTGTTTCTGATACTAACGCAAATGGAATAACAGATCTTAATGATATAATTACTTATACTATTTTAGTTTCTAACACCGGGAATATTGCTCTTAATTCAATTACAATAACTGATACTCTAACCGATGCAAATTCAAGCACCCTTACACCAACAAATGGACCATCATTTGTTTCTGCCTCAATTGGATCAAACAACACCACTCTCCTTGTAGGAGGCTCTTCGGTTTACAGCCTGACCTTTATTATAGATCAACAGGCAGTAGATAGTGGAGGTGTTATTAATAGTGTAATAGTTACTGGAGTAAGTTCACTAACCTCTGCAACAGTAACAGATGTTAGTGATGATGGTAATGATTCTGACGGCAATACTGAAGATGATCCAACGGTAGTTACCATAACAGCTACTCCTTCGGTATTAATTACTAAAACAGCATCTACTACTGATCTTAATTCAAATGGGGAAGTTGATTTAGGCGATCGCATTACTTACAGCATAACCATTGTAAATGATGGTGATGTTACTTTAACTGATGTTTCCCTTGTTGATACACTTACTGATGGTAATAGCAGTACACTAAACCTAGATAGTGGTCCTAGCTTTGTTTCAGCAACAACAAGTTCAACATCTAGCACGCTTCAAGTTAGTGGAGTTTCTACTTATACTGCAGTTTACAACATAACTCAGCAAGCAGTAGATAGTGGAAGTGTAATAAATATTGCTAAGGTTACTGCAAGTAGTCCAGGACAGAGTGGTAATGTGTCTGACACTAGTGATGATCCAACAACCGGTGCAGCTAATGATCCTACTGTTGTTAGTATCTCTGCGTCACCTTCTTTGGAGGTTCTTAAGAGAGCTTCGATAACAGACAATGGGGATGGTGCAAATGGAAAAGGAGATATTGTAGAATACACAATTACAATTCAAAATAAAGGAAATGTGACCCTTACTGGATTAACTGTTAGTGATACTATTGTTGATGGTAATGGAGCTACTCTGTCACTGAGTAATGGACCATACTTTTCAGGATCAAATCAAGGGTCTGCCCAAGGAAGTCTAAAAGTTAGTGAAACAGCAACTTATATTGCATTTTATATCGTTGAGCAACAAGCAGTAGATAGTGGTAGTGTTTCAAATGTCGCAATAGCAATTGCCAGTAGTCCTGGCCAGAGTAATAATGTGTCAGATACAAGTGATGATCCGACAACCGGTGCAGCTAATGATCCAACAGTAACTTCGATAACTGCATCGCCTTCTTTAGAGGTTACAAAAACAGTTACAGTAAATGACACGAACTCAAATGGAAAGAATGATCAAGGGGATATTATTACCTACTCAATTAAAGTTGAAAATAAAGGAAATGTTACTCTCACTGGGCTAACCATTAGTGATACACTCACTGATGGCAATGGAGGTTCTTTAAGCTTAACATCCGGTCCTTCAGTAGAGGGTGTCGGAGGATCACTTGGATCAGCTCCAGGAACTATGAAACCAGATGAAATTCAGTCTTATATGGCATTGTATGTCATATCAGCTCAGACTGCAAGTACACCTAGTGTCATTAATAGTGCTGTAGCTATAGCAAGTGGTCCAGGTCAAAGTAACAATGTGTCTGATACCAGTGATAATGGGAACGACATTGATGGTAATACTGTAGATGATCCAACAGTTGTTATTATATCACCAAATCCAGCGATTGAAGCGACTAAAACAGCTACAGTATCTGATGTTAATTCTAATGGAGTTAACGATCCTGGAGACATCATTACTTACACTATAGTTGTTGTTAATACAGGGAATGTTACTCTTACGGGAATAGCCCTTACCGATACCATTAAAGATGACAACAATAATGCCCTTAGCCTTGATGGTGGCCCAACATTTGTTTCTTCAAGTGGTTCTTCAGCAGCAGGTACACTGGCCTCTGCAGAGAGTGCAACTTATACTGCATCTTATACAATTGCTCCTGCAGCAGCATTTTCTGGAAGTGTAGATAATAGAGTCCTTGTTACGGCAAGTAGTCCTGGAAACACAGGCGATGTAACTGACTTTAGTGACAATGGGAATGATAATGATGGAAACATTTACAATGACTGGACTGAAGTTCAGACTTCAGCGGAGGCTTCAATAAATGCGATAAAATCAGCAACGGTAAGTGATACTAACGCAAACAGTAAAACAGATGCTGGAGATATTATTACTTATACTATAGTAGTTTCAAATACTGGAGGAGTGCCCCTTCAAGGCTTAACTCTTAATGACACACTAAAAGATGGAAATAATGCTAATCTTGCTCTAGACAGTGGACCAACTTTTGTTTCTGCCACCACAAGTTCAACTTCATCCACATTAGCAATAGGTGGGGTAGTTTCCTTTACTGCAGTTTATACTATTTCTCCTGATGCTTCGTATACTGGAAGTGTTAAAAACCAAGTGGTTGTTCAAGCTACGGGACAGGGTGGTAGTGGAATAGTTAATGATACTAGTGATGATCCAAATACGGCTGCAGTAGATGATCCGACAATAGTTACAATAGACCCATTAGCAGCGATAGAAGTTACCAAGACAGCTTCTGTGACAGATGAGGGAGATGGTAATATAGGTTCGGGAGATGTTATAAATTATATTATCACTATAGAAAATAAAGGAAATGTTACCCTCACTGGGCTAACCATTAGTGATACACTGACCGATGGTAATGGAGCTACTTTAAATATGAGTTCAGGACCTTCTTTCTCAGGCTCTAATAGGGGGTCTAATACAGGAACACTTATTGCAGGTGAAACGGCTACATATATCGCTTACTACATAATAAGTGATCTTGCCGCAACTACTGGTTCGATTATAAATACGGTTTCTGCTACAGCTAGCAGTCCAGGAAATAGTAATGATGTGAGTGATATAAGTGATGATGGTATTGATAATGACGGTAATACGGTTAGTGATACAACTGTTGTTGAGATTACTCCTCTACCATCAATGGAGATTACAAAGACAGCTACTGTGAGTGATGTTAATTCAAATGGGAATAATGATGAGACCGATATCATAACCTATACAATTGTTGTTTCAAATACAGGAAATGTTATTCTATCAGGAATTAGTTTAACTGACACTTTAACTGACGCTAATGCTGGATCACTTAGTCTTAATAGTAGTCTGACATTTGTCTCAGCAACAACTAGTTCTACCTCTTCTACACTTCTTGTTGGGGGATGGGCAACCTTTACAGCTTCTTACACTATTTCGCAACTTGCAGCAAATACTGGGAGTATTGCAAATACTGTATCAGGAACAGCTAGTAGTCCAGGACAGAGCAATGATGTGAGTGATGTGAGTGATGATGGGGATGATGCAGATGGTAACACCACTAATGATCCAACTATTGTAATAACTATTTCTGATGCTTCGATTGAAGTTTCAAAAACCGCTACCGTTACTCAAAACGATGGCAATACAACCAATGACACGGGAGATGTGATTGTTTATACAATCGTTGTGACTAATACAGGTAATGTTACTCTTTCTAATCTTAACCTTGTAGACACCCTAACTAATGGAAGCGGGGGATCACTTACCTTAACAAGTGGCCCTACTTTTGTCTCTGCCAGTGCAGGGTCAACCTCTAAAACACTTATCGCCTCAGGAGTTGCTTCATTTACTGCTCAGTATACTATAGCGCAAGCAGCAGCAAATACAGGAAGTGTAAATAACACGGTTACCATAACAGGAAGTAGTCCAGGGCAGAGTAATGATGTGACAGATGTGAGTGATGATGGTATAGATGATGATGGGAACACTATAAACGACCCAACAGTTATTTTAACCACCACAGATATTTCAATAGAAGTAACCAAATCTTCTTCAGTTGTGGATAATAATTCTAATGGCAAAACAGATCAGGGAGACCTGATTAATTATACCATAGTGATTCAAAATACAGGAAATGTTAACCTTACTGGTCTTAGTATTTCAGATGTGCTGACT
>JAQWON010000120.1 GCA_029245825.1 Flavobacteriaceae bacterium | reverse complement strand
TGATCAGTCTAGTCCAAAAGGTTATGTTATTAAAGGGGATGTAGATTATCAAAATGTATTAGAAAAATCTAGTGCAATAACACCTGTTCCAGGAGGTGTTGGGCCAATGACAATTTCAATGCTTTTAAAAAATACTTTCCTTGCATGCCAAAGAAAAGATTAAATTTTTTCTATTCTTTTCAGAAAAAACTTTATCAAATAATGTCTCTGCAATATTCAAAATCTTCATTCCTTTTCAAATAATTGATTAATATTTTTAAATGACTTAAATTCTAGGGCATTCCCAGAAGGATCATAGAAAAACATTGTCATTTGTTCTCCTGGGAATCCTTTAAACCGTATATAAGGTTCAATAACAAATTCTATTCCTTTATCAATTAATGTTTGTGAAAACTCATTGAATTGATTCCAAGGTAAAACTACTCCAAAGTGAGGAACAGGAACTGACTTTCCATCAACTTCATTATGATGTTTTTTTACAGTATGGGACTTATCATGATGTAAAACAAGTTGATGTCCAAAAAGATCATAGTCAGCCCAATCTTTACTTTTTCTTCCAGGCTTACAACCTAAAAAATTCTCATAGAATGAAATCGCTTTTTCAAGATTGTTCACTGGTATTGCAAGGTGAAAAGGTGAAATATCCTCCATATTCAAAGATATATTTTTTTGATAAATTTTACTGACTTTATCTTTTATCTTTACAACATGAAATTAAATCCTTTAAATAGTTTATTATCTAAGGGCCTAGAGCTTCCAGTAATGGATCAATTTTATACGATTCAGGGAGAGGGATATCATAAAGGTACAGCGGCCTTTTTTATTCGTATAGGAGGATGTGATGTTGGATGTCATTGGTGCGATGTGAAAGAAAGTTGGGATTATCAATCTCATACTATAAAAAGCATAGATGAAATAATATTTGAAGCAGTTAAGTATTCAAAATTAGTTGTAATAACAGGTGGAGAACCACTAATGTGGAATATGAAACCAATTACTCGTAAATTAAAAAAAATATCTATTAGGACTCATATTGAGACCTCTGGAGCATATCCTGTTTCAGGCACATGGGATTGGTTTTGTTTATCTCCTAAAAAAAATAAATTACCTACAAATGAAGCTTATAAAAAAGCAGATGAATTAAAAATTATAGTTCATAACAAAAATGACTTAACTTTTGCAGAAAATCAATCTAAGAAAGTAAATGATAGTTGTAAACTTTTTTTACAACCAGAATGGGGCAAGAAAAATAAAATGATACCTCTAATAGTCGATTATGTAATGAAAAACCCAAAGTGGAAAATTTCATTGCAGACCCATAAATATATTGGAGTGGAATAATCTTATGGATATAATAGATATTTTTTTCTGATTTTTTTAAACTGTTCTAATTTTAAATTCCAACTCATCCTTATTTCTTTCTCATTTACACCATTAATTATTTGTTCTTTTAGATTTTTAGTTCCAGAAATTTTATTAAAACCTTCTAAAAAGAAACTGTTTTTTATTGGAAATTTGGAGTATGAATCTATTAGCCATTTAATTTCAATTTGATTAGGCCTTTTGACTTTCCGAAGATCTACACCATAACAAATTTGATTTTTTAATTTAGGATTCTTTGAACCAAAATTAGATATGGGACTAAAACTAAAGATATTCTTCGGAAATTTCGGACTTCCATACACCTGAAATTGCATTTCTGTACCTCTTCCTATACTTATAAGAGTTTGTTCAAGTAAACAAAGAGATGGATATAGAGATACAGATTGGGTGTTTGGAAGATTTGGAGATGGTCTTATTTTTAAATTATAAGATGTTTTATGATTATAGTTTTTTATTTGGATTACTTTTAAATCGCATTTTTTACCCCCATTTAGCCAACCCTCTCCGTTTATCATTTTGGCGTATTCTCCTATTGTCATCCCATAAACTATGGGTACAGGATGCATGCCGACAAAACTTTTATTATCAAGATCTAAAACTGGGCCATCGACATAATGAATATTAGGATTTGGTCTATCTAGTAATAATAGAGGTATATTTTTTTCTGAACAAGCTTCCATTATATAGTGGAGAGTAGATAAATATGTGTAAAATCTTACTCCTACATCTTGTAAATCAAATATCATGATAGATATTCCATTCAAATCCTCATCGGAGGGTTTTTTCTTTTTGCCGTATAATGAAATCACTGGAAGTTTTGTCTTATTATCAATGTTGTTTATAAAAACTTCACCAGCATCAAGATTCCCTCTAAATCCATGTTCTGGGGCAAATACTTTTTGAATATTAACATTTAAAGATAATAGTGAATCAACAAGATGAGTCTTGGAATTTATAATGCTAGCTTGATGAGCTACAATACCAACTTTTTTATTTTTTAATATGGGAAGAAACTTATCTATTTGCTCCGCACCTACAATTATTTTTTTTTGGGATATACATATCCCATGGTTCAGACATAAAAGAAAAAATAAAAATGTAATTTTGAAATTAATCATTCAATACAAATTTAATTTGAATTTACCATTATTTATTGCAATGCGGATGCAAAAAATGGGACATTATAAAAGTAGTGTTTCAGGGCGAATAATTAAAATTGCTATAATTACAATTGCGGTTTCAATGGGAATGATTCTTATTTCAGTTTCCTCAGGGAAAGGTCTTCAGCTTGAAATAAAGAAAAAAACAACTGCATTTAATGGACATCTTCAAATAGTTCCTTTTGAAAATAATCAATCTGAGATTTCAATAAGTCCAATAATTGATTCAATTGAAATAAAAAAGAAATTAATCAAAAGACCTGAAGTTATTCACCTCCATAGCACTGCAACTAAAGCTTCAATTATAAAAAATCAAGATCAGTTTGAAGGCGTTTTTTATAAAGGCGTTGATATTGATTATAAATGGGAGTATTTAAAAAGTTTTTTAGACGAAGGAAGGTTTCCTAATATATCTGATGTTGTTTCTAATGAAATTATAATTTCACAAGAGATTTCCGATAGACTTAAAGTGAAATTAGGAGATCATATAGAAGCCTTTTTTTATCAGAATATTAACCAAAATTATCCAAATGTTAGAAAGTTTAAAGTTGTTGGATTTTTTTCAACAGGATTTTCTGAAATAGATAAATCTTTTATAATTGGAGATATTAAAAACATTAAGTCCATTAATAAGTGGAAAGAAAATCATGTAGGAAATTATGAAGTTTTTTTAAGCGACATAAGAGATATTGATAAAATTGGGAATGTTATTTATAATGATTTGCCTTCTAATTTGAATGTTGTAGGACTGTATGAAAAATACCAAGATATTTTTCAATGGATATCACTTTTTGACTTCAATATTTTTATAATATTTTTCATAATGATAATAGTTGGAGTAGTGAATACCTCATCAGCTATACTTATTTTGATTTTAGAACGATCAAAAATGATTGGGCTTTTAAAATCAATTGGATCAAATAATTTTTTCATTCAAAAGATTTTTATTTGGAATGGTATTTCAATGCTAGGGTATGGTCTTTTTTGGGGGAATTTAATTGGACTGATTTTTTATTTTACCCAATATTTTTTTAAGTGGATTAAGCTTGATCCAGAAATTTATTATACCGATTACGTTCCTGTATATTTAGATCTTAAGGACCTTATTTTTTTTAATCTTTTGTTTTTAACAATTAGTGGAATTTTACTTTTTTTACCATCAGTAATTATTGGCAGGATCAGTCCGGCGAAAGTTCTTCGCTTTAATTAATTTTATGAAAATTAAGTTTAAGTAATTAATGTATTAAAAAATTTTAGCTCATGGATTACGCATCAAATATTTTAGAAACAATAGGTAAAACTCCTTTAGTTAAGTTAAATAATGTGACTTCTGAAATTCCATCACTTGTTTTAGCTAAAATTGAAAGCTTTAATCCTGGAAACTCAATAAAGGATAGAATTGCGGTTAAAATGATTGAAGATGCTGAAAAACAGGGGAAACTATTAAAAGGAGGCGTAATTGTTGAGGGAACATCTGGCAATACAGGAATGGGATTGGCATTAGCTTCAATTGTAAAGGGATATAAACTTATTTGCGTTTCAAATGACAAACAATCTAGGGAGAAGTTTGATGTTTTAAGAGCAATGGGAGCTGAAGTAATAGTATGCCCCTCAGATGTTGATCCAGAGGATAGTAGATCTTATTATAGTGTCTCAAAAAGAATAGCAGAGGAAACTCCAAAATCTTGGTTTGTTGGACAATATGATAATCTTTCAAATAGTCTTGCTCATTATGAGGAAACAGGTCCTGAAATATGGAATCAAACAGATGGAAAAGTTACTCATTTTGTTGTTGGTGTTGGAACTGGAGGGACAATATCAGGTGTTGCAAAATTTCTCAAAGAAAAAAATCCAAAAATAAAAATTTGGGGTATAGACACATATGGTTCAGTATTTAAAAAATATCATGAAACAGGTATTTTTGATAAAAATGAAATCTATCCATATACTACTGAAGGTATTGGTGAAGATATAATACCCAAAAATGTTGCATTTGACTTAATTGATCATTTTGAAAAAGTTAATGATAAAGATGCAGCAATCTATACTAGGAAGCTCGCTAAAAAGGAAGGTATTTTTGCTGGCAATTCATGCGGTGCTGTGATTAAAGGATTATTGCAGCTTAAAGAAAATTTAACTAAAAGTGATGTAGTTGTTGTTTTATTACACGATTCTGGAAGTAGGTATATTGCCAAAATTTATAATGATGATTGGATGATTGAAAAGGGATATATTAAAAAATAGAAGAACTTAGTTATTGAATTATTTTCCCCTCTTTATCGTATCTTATTTTTTCTATAATTATTTCCCCGTTTTTATATTTTGAGGTTTCTTTTAATTGACCATTGGAGTAGTAATCTTCCCATAAGCCATGTTTTTTTCCGTATTGATCTAGTTCAAATTTTTTTTGAATTTGTCCATTGGAAAAAAAGTATGTACTCTGACCAGTCATAATACCTCTTTCAAATTGATTAGATTCTTTCAACAGCCCATTAGACCAATAGTAACTTCTTTCTCCTGTTAGCAGTCCATTTGAATAAGTAAGCATTTCTTTTGTTGAGCCATCTTCATAAAAGGATTTTGAAATTCCCTCTAATTTTCCACTTAAATAAAATTTTTCAAGTTTAAGATTTCCAGAGACATAATATTCACGATAAGATCCAGAGAGCATCCCATTGTCAACCTCATATTCTTTTAGTAGAACATTAGAGTCGTTTCTTTCATAAATTAGACCTGTTATTGGTTTTTCTCTATACAAATAAGTAACACCTCTGGTATTTTTATTGATTTCAATCTCTGTAACATTGAAATCATTTGAGGATCTTTTGCAATTAATTAATAAAATGATAATTAATGAAAAATATATGATTTGAAGAATTCTCAAATTAGAAGATTTAAGCAAAGTTTTATAAGTTATTTTTTTACAAAAATAAAAAATTAAAATTTCACTATGGTTTTTTGTTTTACTTTAAGTATAATAAATCCTATAAATTTTCGTTATTTTGTTAATAAAGAGAGTAATAGTTGGGTAATTTTAAAGTTTCTTTTAAACTACTTATAAAAGTAGCGTGCTTCCTTATTTTATATGGAGGTATTAGCCTTAATGCGCAAGATATTGGTGTTACTAATATTGTTATAAATGAGGGTACAATTGATTCTAGCGCTGCTTCAAAAACTTATAATCTTTGCTCAACTGAAACAGTTACCCTAAATATTGGGATCAGAAATTTTGGAACAAATCCAGAAACTATTACAGGTCAGACTATTCGTCTTTATATTACTGGAGTAAACAGTTTTTCAGGGGGAACAGTAAGTTATACAGCTACAATAAACCCTGTCACAACAATAGCTCCAGGAGCAATATCAACTTTAACTTATCACACGAATTTCTCTGGTAGTCCACCAGGTTTAAATTTTAGCAATTACGGAATTTCAACAATTGTTGTTTCAGCAACTTCTGTTTCTGGAACGGGGGATACAAATACTGACAATGATGCTTATGACATAAGAGGTTTTGTATATACTCCAGCAACACCTACACTTACTGTTTCTCCTGTGACCCCTGAGATTTGTGTTGGTGATGAAATATTGTTTCAGATTTCTCCAGCCGGAGGAACCTTATATAAGTTTTATCTCAATGGATCAATGGTACAATCAGGTACCGATAACACCATAACTTTTTCTTCCGATCCTTCTGATGCAGATTCTATCTCTAATGGAGACAAGGTTACCATTGAATTTACTGACTCGAATGGGTGCCTTGCCGATTCTTCTACACAAAGTATTACAGCTACAGTTAACGCTCTTCCAGCCGCTACAATTTCTTCTGATGCAGTTGATGATCAAGTATGTAAGGGTACTAATGTAACCTTTACAGCTACTGGAGGAACACAGTATGAATTTAAAGTAGATGGGGTTATTAGACAAGCTCTATCTGCTTCATCAACATTTGTAACTTCTGCAATTTCTGACACATCAACTGTTACCGTTGTAGCTTATAATTCAAATGGATGTAAAGATGAAGCTTCTCTTCAAATGCAAGTTTTGGAGGTATATAATCCGGGCGTTATAACTCTACAAAATGCAGCTGATTCAACAATTTGTTACGGGACTGTGCCTACAGGTAATGTTAGCTCTACATCCACTGCAAGTGGAACTGACGTTATAACTTACCAGTGGCAGAGTTCAATTAATGGTTCTGCTTGGGTCAATATTGATGGAGAGACAAGTGTTAATTATCAACCGCCAGCTTTATTTCAAACTACTTACTTTAGAAGAAAGGCACTCAACACACTTGGCGATTTAACTTGTGACCAGGCACCTTACAGTAATGTACAACAAATTACAGTTGATCCTGAATTTGTAATCAATTTAGCAACTAACAATGCTTCCAATACATTCTGTATTGGTGACTCTGTAACTGTATCTGCAGCAGCAGGAGCAGCTACTTATACCTTCAAAATAAATGGAGTAACTACACAGGCTTCATCAACCGAAAACTTATTTTTAACTGTCTCTACCACTACTTCTGCAGGAACAAAAGAGGTTTCAAATGGAGACACAATTTCCGTTAGTGTAATTGATGGGAATGGTTGTGAAACAACACAGTCTTTATCTATAATTGCTAGCGGAAGTCCATTGAATCCTGGTCTATCAACAAATGCCCCAGGGAACATAATATGTTTTGGGGATGAGATTGTAATCACGGCATCTGGTGGTAATAGCTATCAGTTTTTTATAAATGAAACTCCCCCTGCACCGGGTGAAGCAGTAGGGAATGTTTTGACCACATCTTCATTAACTGAGAGTTCAACAATAAAGGTTATTGCGTCTAATTCTTTTGGCTGTTCTGAAACAGCAACTATTACTGTTAGGGTATTAAGTATAACGGATCCTGGAACAATTGCTTTGTCAGTAGCTACTGACACCACAATATGTTTTGGTGAGGAGCCTACAGGTGTTATCACCAGTACATTAGCAGCTTCTACAAGTCAAACCCTTCACTATCAATGGCAGGCTAAAACTGTTACTGGTACTTGGACTGATATTCCCTCAAATGCAAATTCTCCCACTTATGATCCTGGAGTATTAAATGGAACCACTAGCTTTAGACGTTTAGCTAAAGCATATATAGACGCTAATGGCGATGGCATACCAAACGATGGAAAGGTATGTACCAGCGATCCAAGTTCAAATATTATTACCATTACAGTTAATCCCGCCTATGTTCCAAACTTAAGTACTGGGGTTGCTGGAGATCAATTTTGTTCTGGTGACACAATTACACTTTCTGTAGCCGCAGTGAGTGGTCCAGCTACATATACCTTTACTATAGAAGATAGTGCAACAAGAAGCCAGACATCAAATGTTAGCCGAACTTTTGTTACAACTGCCGGTAATGGCGGGGGACTTGAAATTGATGACGGGGAAAGAGTAAAGATTGAAGTTGAAGATGCTGCAGGATGTGTATATACTGAAGAAATTGTTATTTCAGTAAGTAACTTTAATACTTCTGGATTAGCTCAAATTACAACTAATCCAGCAGATGGTGTTATTTGTCCTGGCCAGAGTATCTCCTTTACTGCATTACCTGTTGGACCTGGGTACACTTATTCATTTAAATTAAATGGAGTTGCAGCAGTTCCATCTGAAGTAGTAACTAATGTTTACACAACAAGTAGTATTGTTTCTGAGTCTACAGTAGAGTTAACTGTTCAAAATGCTGCGGGTTGTTCTGCTTCTGTGACTGTTACAGTTTATGTTCCGGTTCTTGATAGCGCTGGTTCAATTTCTGCAACATCAGCTGATCTTACATTGTGTCCCGGGGGAACGTTAGCTAGTGATATAGATGGTAACGGTACTTTAGCTGGTGGGGCAACCGCTACTTTGGCTGGATTTTCTTCTGCTGGAGCCACAGTAACCTATCAGTGGCAATCCAGAACAGGAGCAACTTGGAATGATATTTCTGGTCAAACGGATGTAGATTTACCAGCAGGATCAATATCATTTTCACAGACTACACAGTTAAGAAGATTAGCTTTTGCTAGTCGTGGTGGTTTGAGTTGTGGTAGTTTGCCAAGTAATGAAATAACTGTTCAAGTTGATGGTGTTTCTACTCCAGGAATTGATGTAAGTCCTGGTACTACAGTCTGTATGGATAATGCTATTACACTAACAGGAACTGGCGCAGTGGCAGGAGAAAGTTATTATTGGATAATAGGAGGAACAACAACATCAACAACTAATCCATATAATGCAGCAGCAGGTTCTATAGCTAATGGAACTACGATTCAATTGTACATTATAGGCTCAGGAGGTTGTACTTCTACTGTTGTAACTGAAGTGATAACTGTAGTCGATCCTCCTACAATTGCAATGGATAGTGACGCACCTGGTGATACCATATGTGCAGGAGAGTCTATAACTATTACAGCCACTGACACCACAAGTCCTGCAGGACCAGCAACTTACACTT
>JAQWON010000108.1 GCA_029245825.1 Flavobacteriaceae bacterium | reverse complement strand
ACTTATTTCTTTTTTTAGTTGATTGTAAACTTTTTGAGTATCCTCTTTTAAATCTGATATCACTTCAATATACTTTAAAGCATATTCATCAGAAACCGCAAGATTACCAGAAGTTTGATATGCAACATGTACTTCATGACCTTGAGCAACTAACCTATCAAAAGTACCTCCCATGGAAATTACATCATCATCGGGATGTGGGCTGAAAATTAAACAGTTTTTCTTTGCAGGTTTAGATCTTTCTGGTCTGTTACTATCATCAGAATTTGGTTTACCTCCAGGCCAACCTGTAATCTTGTTTTGAAAATGGTTGAACATTTTTATATTCAAATCATAATAATTACCTTCAATTGCAAGTAACTCAGACATTCCATTTCTATTATAATCTTCCTCTGTAAGTTTTAAAATAGATTTATTTGTTTTCTTACATAGCCAACTTATAGCTTTTAATTTGAGAGGTTCATCCCATTCACAGCTTTTAATTAACCATGGAGTATTAATTCTAGTCAAAAATGAAGCTGCCTCATAGTCAATAATGATTGAAGAGTTATTGTGATTTTGCAAATATGTTGCTGGTAGAATTGATGAAACTTCACCTTCAATAGTTTTTTGAATAATTTCACTTTTATTTATCCCCCATGCAAGAAGTAGGATTCTTTTTGCATTCAAAATTGTCTTAATTCCCATAGTAATAGCTCTTTCAGGAACATTTTCAATTCCATTAAAACCCCTTGCAGCATCAGAACGAGTAACATGATCCAAACTAACAAATCGTGTTTGAGAATTTACATTAGAGCCAGGTTCATTGAATCCTATATGGCCAGTCCTACCTATTCCTAACAACTGTAAATCAATTCCTCCTAAATCAATTATTTTCTTTTCATATTTTGAGCAATATGAGCGCATAGATTTTTTATCAAGATTAGATTTAGGAATATTTATATTCTGTTCCAGAATATCAATTTTATTAAAAAAATTCTCATACATATAAAAATGATAACTATTTATATCATCTTCTTTAATATCACAATATTCATCAAGATTAAAAGTGACAACGTTTCTAAAAGTTAAACCCTCATTTTTATGAAGCCTTACAAGCTCCTTATAAACGCTAATGGGTGATGACCCAGTTGACAATCCCAAAATACATTTTTCAGCATTGCAATTCTTTTTTTTAATTATGTCAGCAATTTCTGCAGCAACAAATTTAGAGGCTTGATCGGGTGAATCAAAAACAACATTGTGAAGTTTCTCAAAGCGTTGCTCTTCAAAAGTTCCTGGAACTCGATAAGAAATGTCAGCTTTTTTCATGAAGTTTAGGAATGACTAGTTAAAATCTCCAAATAACTGAATACAAATATATGAAACATAACTAAAATCTAGTCAGCGTAATTGATATCAACTATGTAATAATTATTAAATTTAATACATGGTAATTGAAATCTGTTGCAGCTCTATTAATTCAGTAAAAAATGCAATAAAATACAAAGCAAAAAGAATTGAGTTATGTCAAGATTTACCTAACGATGGAATAACTCCCTCTAAAAGCTTATTAAATTCTGCAATCAAAAAATCAACTATACCAATTAATGTTCTTATCCGCCCCAGGATAGGTGACTTTGTTTATAACATAGAAGAAATTAGATTAATAGAAAATGAAATAAAAAAAATTAAATCACTGCCTGTCAATGGGATTGTTATAGGAGTTTTAAATAGGAAAAATGATTTACCAATTAATATTTTAAAAAAATTAGTCGAAATGATTAAACCATTAGATCTAACTTTTCATAGAGCGTTTGATGTTGTAAACAATCCTATAAAATCAATGAATAAGCTTATTGAAATTGGTTTCGACAGAATTCTTACTTCTGGTCAAGCAGCTACAGCAGAAAAGGGATTAAAGATGCTTTTGGAACTAAAGGAAAAAGCTAATGGAAAAATAAGTATTATGCCTGGAGGGGGTATAAATGAAAATAATTGTAGTATTTTTTTTAAAAATGGTTTTAATGAAATTCACCTTTCAGCGAAAAAGGAGAAAAAAGAAAATAAGATTGAGCCAATAGCAGATCCTGAAATAATTAAAAAAGTTATCTCATCTTCGCTGAAGTATAAAACAGATAAACACTTCTAATCTATTCTAAAACCTTTTTCAGAGAATCTTGAATTATAAACCTCATAACCTCATATCCTTTTTTATTTGGATGGACCAAATCATCAGCAGAGGTATATTCAGGAACTTTAAGACCTCCTTTTTTATCAACCATTGAAGAATAGTAATCAACATATATAATATTATTTTCTCTACAATAATACTTAAGTAATTTATTAAGTTTTAACACTTTTTTAGAAGGATTCAATCCCGGTGACCAAGGAAAATCTATAGCAGGTAAAACTGAACATATTAAAACTTGAATTCTATTTGCTTTTGAAATTTCAGCCATTGATTGAATATTTTCTGCTATATTTTCCATTTGTATTGGACCTGTGTTTCCGGCTATGTCATTAATCCCTGCAAGAATAACAACTGCCTTGGGTTTGAGATTAACAACATCTGGTTTGAATCTTATTAGCATTTGAGGCGTTGTTTGACCACTAATACCTCTATTGATGTAAGAATTTGTTGAAAAGAATTCTGGTTCAAAATGTGACCAACCTTCTGTAATCGAGTTACCCATAAAAACAACTTTGACTCCATCACTAGAATTCTTCAATTTATTGTTTTCTGCTTTATATCTAGATAGGTTAGCCCAATCATTTAAGGTTCCACCTCCTTGTATAAATAAATCCTGACCCATAAAATAATTGACAAATAGAAGAGATATAAAAAATATTATTTTTTTTAATTGACAATTCATATAAATTTTAATAATATTCACTAGGAATCATTCATGTTAGGTATCCTAATATCTTCCACTAATTTACTAATATTTTCTGGAGGAGCTTTAGTATATTTTGAAACAATAAATGATACCAAAAAATTCGTTATCATAGCAACTGTTCCAAATCCCTCAGGAGAAATTCCAAACCACCAATCAGATTCAGTTCCTCCACCAAACCAATCAAACTTAAATTTAGTCATATAGAAAAGCATAAGCAAAATGCCGACAATCATACCTGAAATAACCCCTTCCTTGTTCATACGCTTGTAAAAAATCCCAAGCACAATTGCTGGAAAAAATGATGCTGCTGCAAGTCCAAAGGCCAATGCAACTGTTGCTGCAACAAAACCCGGAGGATTAATTCCAAAATATCCTGCCATTATAACTGCTCCAAAAGCTGACACCCTTGCTGCTAACAATTCGTTCTTTTCACTTACCGAGGGATTTATAATTCTTTTAATTAAATCGTGAGAAACTGAGGAAGAAATAACAAGGAGAAGACCTGCTGCTGTAGATAATGCAGCCGCTAAGGCACCAGCAGCCATAATTCCTATGACCCAATTAGGAAGTTGGGCTATCTCAGGATTTGCAAGGGTCATTATATCAGCGTCGACAGTTAATTCATTTAAACTTGAATCTGCTACATATTTTACAATTCCATCCTGATTTTTATCATCAAATTTTATTAAACCAGTGCTTTCCCATTTTTCAAACCAGTTAGGTAGATTGGAATAAATTTTATTATTTATTGTTTGTATAAAATTTGTTCTTGAAAAAACTGCAACAGCAGGGGCTGTTGTATATAATACTGCGATAAATAAAAGAGCCCAGCCTGCTGATTTTCTAGCATCACTAACTTTTTTAACAGTAAAAAATCTAACTATGACATGAGGTAATCCTGCAGTTCCTACCATAAGTGCAGACATTATAAAGAGCAAATCTAAGGTTGATTTTTCTCCCAAAGTGTATTCTGTAAATCCAAGTTCTCTATGTAAACCATCAAGTTTATCTAGCAAATAAACTCCATCTTGTCCTTCGGAACCAAATCCAACTTGTGGAATTATATTTCCTGTCATCATAAATGAAATAAAAATGGCAGGTAACATGTATGCAAAAATTAAAACGCAATACTGAGCTACTTGAGTATAAGTTATACCCTTCATTCCTCCGAGAACAGCATAAAAAAGAACAATTGCCATTCCAATATAAACACCTGTATTTATGTCTACTTCAAGGTATCTAGAAAAAACTACTCCAACTCCTCTCATTTGTCCAGCTATATATGTAAAAGAAACTATTAAAGCACAAAAAACTGCTACTGCTCTAGCAACATTTGAATAATATCTATCTCCTATGAAATCAGGAACAGTGAATTTTCCAAATTTTCTTAAATAAGGAGCTAAAAGTAAAGCCAAAAGAACATAACCTCCTGTCCAACCCATTAGATAAACTGAACCATCATATCCCATAAATGAAATTAGTCCTGCCATAGAAATAAATGATGCAGCTGACATCCAATCTGCAGCAGTAGCCATTCCATTTGCAATAGGGGAAACTCCAGTGCCTGCAACATAAAACTCACTAGTTGAAGAAGCCCTTGACCAGATAGCTATGCCAATATAAATAGAGAAACTAATTCCAACAGCTGTCCATATCCAAAATTGAAGATCCATTAATTTTTTTCTTTAAACTTTTTATCTAATCTATTCATGAGAAAAACATAAACAAAAATTAAAACAACAAAAACATAGATAGCCCCTTGCTGAGCAAACCAAAAGCCAAGTTTAAAACCTTTTATTTTAATTTGATTTAAAGTATCTACAAATAGAATTCCAAATCCAAATGAAACTAGAAACCAGATACTCAATAATATTATGAGATATTTCAGATTTATTTTCCAGTACTTATCCTTAGAAATCATTATTTTCTTTTTTTAAACTATACTAACCTTGGATTCATTAATCTATAACACAATGGAGGGATCATTATATATGCATAAATCACAGTTGAATAAGAAAATAGTTCTTGAAAGTATAATGCTATAATGGCAGAGATAGGACCTGTATATGCAAGTAAATACTTTATATCACGCCTCATAAATAGATTTTCTCTGCCATAAATTTATCAAAATTTAGATAAAAATGAAAATTTAAGGCCTAAGTTATGTCGATTTCTACCTTTAAAAACTTAACTTAAAAATAGCTTATATTTAAGGAAATAAAATTCTAAAAATGAAAAATTATGTTCTATCAATAGATGCTGGGACAACAAGTTCAAGGGCTGTTTTGTTTGATAAGCTTGGGAATCAATGTGCAATAGCACAACATGAATTTAAACAATTCTTCCCAAGGGAGGGATGGGTTGAACATGATCCAATTGAGATATGGAAAACTCAATTAAAAGCAATAATAGATGTTATAAAATTAGCAAATATACAAGTCGAAGAAATTGATTCAATAGGGATAACAAATCAAAGGGAAACTACAGTCATATGGGATAAAAAAACTGGAAAACCAATTTTTAATGCTATTGTATGGCAAGATAGGAGAACAGCAAATATATGTGAAGATCTTAAAAAAATTGGGAAGGATAAAATTTTTCAAAAGAAGACTGGATTAATTCTTGATGCATATTTTTCTGGAACTAAAATTAAATGGATCCTAGATCTGGATCCTAACTTTAGAAAAAAAGGTGAAAATGGTGACATTGTTTTTGGAACTATTGATACGTGGCTTATTTGGAATCTTACCTCTGGAAAAGTCCATGTTACTGATACTTCAAATGCAAGTCGAACATTACTGTATAATATTCATGAAAAAAAATGGGATGAAGAATTACTTAAAATATTAGAAGTTCCAAAAGCAATGCTCCCAAATGTTTCTAATTCTTCTGAAATAATTGGAGTAATAAATAAATCTTATCTCGGATATGAAATTCCAATTGGAGGAATAGCTGGAGATCAACAAGCAGCTTTATTTGGACAAATGTGCGTTAATCCAGGAGATGTTAAAAATACTTATGGGACAGGATGCTTTTGTATTATGAATACAGGAAAAAATCCAGTGATATCAAAAAATAAAATGCTAACAACTATTGCATGGACCATTAAAAACGAAACTACATATGCTATTGAGGGAAGTGTATTTATTGCAGGAGCATTAGTTCAGTGGCTGAGAGATCAATTAAATATCGTAAAATCTGCTCCTGAAATTGAGCAATTAGCAAAAACTGTTAAAAATAATGGTGGCGTAACATTTATTCCTGCTCTTTCTGGTTTAGGTGCTCCTTTTTGGGATCCACATGCAACTGGAGCTATAATGGGTATAACAAGAGGTACTAAAAAAGGTCATATTGCTCGTGCAGCACTTGAATCAATTGCGCTAAGATCCAGAGATATCATTCTAGAGATGGAAAAAGATGCAAATACAAAATTTCATTCTCTAAAAGTAGATGGTGGAGCCAGTAAAAATAATTTATTAATGCAAATACAGGCTGATTTACTAAAAACAAAAGTTATAAGGCCAAAAATTACTGAGACAACTGCACTTGGAGCAGCATTTTTTTCTGGTCTATCCACTGAATTTTGGCCTTCAATTAATTCAATTAACGACATGTGGGAAGAGGATAAATCTTTTGTTCCAAAATTATCTGATTCAAAAAGTAACATCATAAGTATGTGGGAAAAAAGGGTTCTTAAAGTTTTATCATAAAGATGGATAGAAATAAGAACATTGATTTTCTTAATTCTTCAAAACTAATTTGGGATGTTGTTGTAATAGGCGGAGGAGCAAGCGGGCTTGGTACTGCATTAGATTCAGTAAATAGAGGATATAAAACTTTATTGATCGAAAAACATGACTTTTCAAAAGGAACTTCATCTCGAAGTACAAAGCTAGTCCATGGAGGAGTTCGATATCTACAAAATGGAGATATTTCTTTAGTTATTGAGGCGCTTAGAGAAAGGGGTATTATGAGAAAAAATGCACCTCATTTAGTAAAAGATTTAATTTTCGTTATTCCATCCTACGATTGGTGGAGTAGTCCTTTTTACGGATTAGGTCTTAAAGTTTATGATATGATGGCGGGTAATTTAGGTCTTGGGCCATCGAAAACTTTAAACAAGGAAGAGACTTTAGAATTGATACCGAATGTTAACCAGAAAGACTTACGTGGTGGAATAATATACCATGATGGACAATTTGATGACTCTAGGATGGCAATAAGCCTTGCACAATCAATTGAAGATCATTCAGGAAAAGTTATAAATTATATGGCTGTAACTAATATTTTAAAAGAAAATGATATTGTTGAAGGTGTAGAAGTGCTAGATACTCTGTCTGGCATAAAGTATCTTATTAGGTCTAAAGTCGTAATTAATGCTACAGGTGTTTTCTCTGACGAGATTTCAAAAATGGATCAACCAAACAGCAAAAATAAAATTCGTCCAAGTCAGGGAGTTCATGTTGTCTTAGAAAAAAAATTTCTCAAAGGAAAACATGCGATAATGATCCCTCAAACCAGTGATGGAAGAGTTTTATTTGCTGTTCCATGGAATAATTATGTAATCCTTGGTACTACTGATATTCCTGTAACTAACACATTGGATGAACCTATAGCTAAAAGAGAAGAAATTGATTTTATTCTAAAAAATGCATCTAATTATATGTCTAAAAAACCAGAGCTTAAAGACATCAAAAGTGTTTTTGCTGGGTTACGTCCATTAGCGGCTGAAACAAATGACTCAACAGAAACAAAAGAAGTTTCAAGGCATCACAAAGTAACTGTAAGCACAAGCGGATTAATAAGTATACTTGGAGGAAAGTGGACAACTTATAGGAAAATTGGTGAAGATGCGATAAATACAGCGATTCATGTTGGAGGTCTTGAGGAAAAAAAGTCAAATACTCAAAATCTTCCTATACATGGGTATGACAATAATGTCGATTGGAATGATGACATGCATGTTTACGGATCAGACATAGATAAAATCATAGCAATAGATCCTAAAAATGCGTATAAGTCTTTATCTAAAAAATTTTTCGTCACAAAAAATCAAATTATTTGGGCGGTTAAAAATGAAATGGCAATAACTCTTGAAGATGTCTTGGCTAGAAGAATAAGGTGTCTATTTCTTGATGCTAAGGAAACAGAAAAAATTTCACCAATAGTTGCTAAAATTATGGCTGAAAATATAAAAAAAGATAAAGAATGGATTAAGCTACAAATAACTAAATTTGAAAAAACCCTAAAAAATTATAAAATATGATTTCAAGTATATACATAGCAGAATTTATTGGAACTACTCTCCTATTATTTTTGGGAACAGGAGTAGTTGCAAATGTTAATTTAAAAAAAACTAATGCTGAAAAACAAAACCCATGGGTTTTAATTACTATCGCCTGGGGATTTTCTGTTTTTGTTGGTGTTTTTGTTGCTGGTCAATTCAGTGGGGGACATTTAAATCCTGCTGTTACAATTGGTTTAGCTATTGCAAATAAATTTTCATGGTCCTTAGTTCCCGGGTATATGATAGCTCAACTTTTGGGTGCTATGTTTGGTAGTTGGCTTACATACATTTTATATATAGATCATTTCAGAGAAACAAAAGATGAGGATACAGTCAGAGGAACTTTCTGTACCAGACCATCTATCAGAAATTTTAAAAATAATTTTTTTAGTGAGTTTATAGGAACTTTTGTTTTAGTCTTTGGTGTCTTCTTTATAGCTAGCCCAAATATTGAAATCGAGGGACTAGTAACTGAAAATTTTGGCTTGGGAGCAGTAGATGCATTACCTGTAGGGATTTTAGTTTGGGTAATTGGTATTTCTTTAGGAGGAACGACTGGTTATGCAATTAATCCTGCACGAGATTTTGGACCAAGAACAATCTATCAATTAATACCAAGAAAAAACAAAAACCCTGATTGGAGTTACTCTTGGATTCCAGTATTTGGTCCAATTACAGGAGGAATAGTTGCTGGCTTTTTCTACTTATATATTTATCCTTTACTTATTGCTTAAAAATTTATATTCAGTTAAGTTTTGAATTAATTCTTTACTTAAAATAAGAAAAAAAGCATGTATCAATTGAAGCTTTGTATAAACTCCTAAAAAAACGATTAAGGCTACACAACTGATCAAGGATCCATTCAGAGATGGCCTGCTTTTACAATCATAACTCACCTTTTTAAATATAAAATTTGTTGAGTTTATCAAAAAACTAATACAGGCAATTTTTATTAAAAATATTAAATTTTTTAATAATTTGATAAATGGAGATCAATTAATTCTGCAAGTTCTTGAACCTTAGCAGGTAAATCACTTTGATCAGTATTCTCTTTAATATTTTGATTAAGCTGAGCAGCATATTGAAGTGAGCACATTGCAAGAACATCCTGTTTGTCTCTTACAGCATAATCTCGTTCTAACTTTTTAATCATTTCCTGAATTCTTGATGCTGAGGAACGAAGAGATTCTTCTTGATCAGGAGAAATTGTTAGGGGATATACTCTATCAGCTATTGTTAATTTGATCTTTATTTTTTCACTCATTTTGATTTTCAAAATCTGACAGTTGATTTATACAAAAATCAACTTCTTTAATTAAATTATTTATCTTTCTCTTTGATAAGGATTTGTCTTCCTTTCCCCCTAATAAGGAATTTGTCATCTTTAACGATTCATTTTCAACTTTTGTCTTTGAAAAATCTTTTTCAAATTGCTCTACTTTATCCTTTAAAGACATATTCTGAGTTTTGAGTTGATTAATTAATAGATGATTATCTTTTAGCTTATTAAGTAAGCTGACAATTTTACTTTCTAAAACATCAAAACCAATAGGTAAATCAGACACTTAAATTATTAAAATTAAACAAACAAAGTTAAACAAATACAGTAATAAATTATAAAGTAATAGTTTAAATTTTACTGATAAAATATTATAAAATAGACTATTATAAAATTATTATAACTCAAAGAACAATAAATTTGTAACTTTGATGATAATGAAAGTCAAGTCTAAGAAAATAAGTTTAATTTTTCTTTTATTTTCTATTAACCTCATCTTTAGTCAAAAAGATCAAAGTAAATTGATCCCTCCATTGGATATTCCCCTTTCAATATCTGGAACATTTGGAGAGATAAGAAGCAGTCATTTTCACGCAGGACTAGACATAAAAACTGGAGGGAAAGAAGGTTTAAAAGTTAGAAGTGTATTAGATGGTGAAGTAAGTCGAATAAGAGTTGCTGTTTCTGGGTATGGAAAAGCTATTTATGTTGATCATCTAAATGGAACAACCTCAGTTTACGCTCATTTGAAAAATTTTTCTCCAAAAATTGAATCCTATATAAAGAAAGCTCAATATGAAAAAAAATCATATACCATTGAGAAGTTTCCAAAAAATGAATTAATCGTGTCAAAAGGTGAAGTGATTGGATTTTCTGGAAATACTGGAGGGTCATCTGGCCCTCATCTTCACTTTGAAATTAGAAATACAAAGAATCAAATGCCTTTTAATCCAATGATCTTTAACATAGATGTTATTGACACTAAAAAACCTGTGATTCAAAAATTATTTTTATTTCATGAAAATAATTTTGGTGAGGATATAATAACTCGAAAAATTGAAATTGAAAAAATTAAAGATGGGCTTTATAAAACAGCAAAAATATATACCTCAGGAAAAATTGGTATTGGACTGCAAATGTATGACAATCAAGATTTAAGTCAATTTAACAGAAATGGTGTACACAGTGTAAAGATTTTTTTGAATAACAAAATAATTTCAGATTATAAGTATGATAATATAAAGTTTAATGATTCTGAATATGTTAACCTTTTAATAGACTATAAAGAATTTAAAAGTAAAAAAATAAGGGTTCAAAAGTTATTTAAACCAAAAAATTCAAACATTAGTTTTATTGAAAAAAAGGATAAAAATGGAAAAATTTTAATTGAAGATAATAAATCATACAATTTACTAGTAGAAATTTCTGACTTTAAAAAAAATACATCAAAAATTGAAATGAAAATAACGGGAAGAAAAACTAATTTTATTAATCCAACGATTGAAGGAGAATTAGTTTTACCTGAAAATTAATATTTATTTAAATTTAAAGACCAGACTGTTAACCTAAAAAAGAATACTTTTTTTTATCCAACATCATTAAATGTATACAAAGATCATGACTCAATAAAAATAAATCCTAATGTCTCCCTATTTAAAAAGGGTTTTAAGATAACGTTCATTGCTAAAAATTATGATTCAATTTCAAAAAGGCAATCTTTTATAGGTAGATTAAGCAAAAAAAATAAAATAGATTACTCCCCAACTAAAAATATAGACTCTACTTTTAAAACCATATCAAATCAAGCTGGAACTTATTTCTTAGCAAAGGACTCTATACCTCCTATAGTTAAGCCTATTAATTTTAAAAAAAATCAATGGTTAAGCAAATATCAGTTCTTGAAAATTAAAATTGAAGATAACTTATCGGGAATTAAATCTTATAATGGTGAAATTAATGGAAAATGGGTCTTATTTGAATATGAACCTAAAAACAAGAATCTAACTTATAATTTTAGTGATATAAAATTTAAATCTGGTAAGCAAGATCTTAAGCTTAAGGTAACTGATAATGTAGGCAATGAATCAGTTTTTCAAACAAGTTTCTATAGAAAATACGATGAATAATGATAAAATTTAATTACTCTACTATTCAATTTAGCTTACTTTAATTCTAACAAGCATTTGATTAAATAATCAACTTCTTTTTTTGTGTTTAAAAATGAAAATGAAAATCTTAGAGAAGGATATTTATTTAATATATTATTAATGTTTTTAAATCTCTCTATTACATGTGATCCTTTTGAAGAACCTGATTGACAGGCACTACCTTTTGAACAAGCAATACCCTTCAAATCAAGATGAAAATCAATTAAATCAACTTTTAAACTATTTATAGGTATCGCTACATTCACGATTTTAAACGAGCTCTTTTCTAAATTTTCTGAACGTCCATTAAAATGTACTTTAGGGAAAATGCTTCTGAGTTTTTGAATAAAATATTTTTTCAATCCCTGGATATGTTTTTTTTCACTTTCATGATTTTGATAAGATATTTCTAATGCTTTTTGCATTCCTACAATCCTATCAACAGCTTCAGTTCCAGCTCTAAGTCCTCTCTCTTGAGGCCCACCAATTATAAAAGGATTTAAATTTATACCTTTCCTTATAAAACTAAATCCAATTCCTTTTGGGCCATGAAACTTATGAGCTGAAGCAGATAAGAAATCAATTAGTGTAGATCTTAAATTAATTTTATAATGTCCCATTGCCTGGACAGAGTCCGTGTGAAAAAAACTATTGTAAAGTTTACATATTCTTGCTACTTCATCAACATTCAACAAGTTTCCAATTTCATTATTGACATACATCAAACTAACTAATTTAGCTCCTTCATGAGATTTTAAAATTTGCTCCAAATCTGAAATATCAACTTCTCCATATTTGTCAAGTTTAACATATTTGATATTGATACCTTCTGTTTCTAACAAATCAAGAACATTTAGTACGGCATTATGTTCAATTGGTGATGAAATTATAGTTTTAACTCCCAAATCTCTAACACAAGACCTTAAAATTGAATTATTAGATTCACTTCCTCCTGAAGTGAAGATAATTTCATTTTCAGTGGCATTAATACAAGCGGCTATAGATTTCCTAGCATTTTCTAACAAGGATTTATTATTTCTTCCATAACTATGTGAAGATGAAGAATTTCCGTAATGGTTCTTCATACAATCATTTATTGAATCAATTACTTGAACCCTTAAGGGCGTTGTAGCTGCATTATCAAAGTAAACGTTCATTTTAAGAAAAAAATTTTGGTAAATCTAAACAATTAATTATTTAATGTCACAAGTTATCCTACTCGAATTCCTTTATTGTCTCCAAAATAATTGAAATACATTCATCCATTTGACTTTCATTTATCACTAATGGAGG
>JAQWON010000083.1 GCA_029245825.1 Flavobacteriaceae bacterium | reverse complement strand
CATAGAATGGAAGATTTCTGAAAAAGGAAACAGTGGTCTTTTTTGGGGAGTTAAAGAAGATCCTAAGTTTCACTCTCCGTATCTAACAGGTCCTGAGATTCAGGTACTTGACAATGAAAGACACCCTGATGCTTTTGTAAGACCAAAGTATCACCAAGCTGGTGCACTTTATGATATAATGCAGCCAATGCAAGATGTGTGTAATCCAGCAAATGAATGGAATCACTTTTTATTAAATATCAATCATAAAGTCAATCGTGGAAGCTTAAAACTAAACGGCACTGAAATTCTTAATTTCCCCTTGTCAGGTACTGAATGGGAAGAACTCATCTCAACATGTAAATTTGTAGATAAATCAAATGAAGCATATACAGAAGCTCCAATGTTTGGAAAATTTAAAACTGGAAAAATAGGACTTCAAGATCATCGAGATAAAGTTTCTTATAGAAACATTAAAATACGTGAGCTTTAAATTGTATGATCTATTCAATGACCGGTTATGGAAAAGCTGAGGCTCAGCTGAAAAACAAAAGTATTTCATTAGAACTAAAGTCATTAAATAGTAAAAATCTTGATATATCCGTTAGATTACCCCATGAAATAAAAGAAATCGAGCTTGGATTAAGAAAAATAATAAGTGAAAATCTTTTAAGAGGTAAAATAGACTTATTTGTAACTATTGAAGACATATCAAACAATCAATCTAAAAAGATAAATTCAACAGTTGTTAATGACTATATAAATCAATTAAAAGATATCTATCCAGCTGATAATATTGAGCTTTTAAAACTAGCTATAAAACTTCCGAATACACTTACAAATAAAAAAGAAGAGATTAATGAAAAAGAAGTTAATGAAATTGAAAAACTTCTACAAAACGCAATTAAGGGGCTTAAAAAATATAGACTAGAAGAAGGTAACAACTTAAAAATTGATTTAGAAACAAGAATAAAGAATATTCTTAATTCATTGTCAGAAATAAAAAAATTCGAATCTAAAAGAATAGATAGAATTAAAAAAAACTTGAGGGAATTACTAAACAAACTAAATCTTGAAGTTAATGAAGATCGTTTTGAACAAGAATTAATTTATTATATAGAAAAATATGATATTACAGAAGAAAAAGTTCGACTAAAAAATCATATTGATTTTTTTAAAAAAAGTTTGAACTCAAAAGAATCAAGTGGTAAAAAACTAAGCTTTATCGCTCAAGAAATTGGTCGTGAAATTAATACTATTGGATCAAAATCTTATGATTCAAAAATTCAACATATTATTGTTAAAATGAAAGATGAATTAGAAAAAATAAAAGAACAGTTATTTAATATCCTATAGTTGAAAAAAAGAAAGTTAATTGTTTTTTCTGGCCCATCAGGGAGTGGTAAAACAACTCTTGCAAAATTAATTTTGCAAAAAAAAACAGGTATTGAGTTCTCTATTTCTGCAACTTCTAGAAATCCTAGAGGAGATGAAATAAATGGAAAGGAATATTATTTTTTAAAGCTGGATGAGTTTAAAAGAAAAATTAATAATGATCAATTCGTTGAGTATGAAGAAGTATATCCTAATAAGTTTTATGGAACTCTGAAATCAGAAGTCAATAGAATATGGGATAATGGGCATCATGTGATTTTTGATATAGATGTTTTTGGAGGCTTAAAAATTAAAAATAAATTTCCGAAGGAAACAATTGCCATTTTTATCCAACCCCCAAATTTAAAAACCCTAGAAGAAAGGTTGCGAAAAAGAAAAACTGACAATGACTCTTCTCTAAAAGAACGACTATCAAAAGCTAAACTAGAAATAGAAATTGCTTCAAAATTTGATTTTATAATTATTAATAATAAAATTGAAGAATCTTGTAAATCAGCTATTAGAAAAATTGAAGAGTTTTTAAATGCTTAATGAAAAAAATAGGACTTTTTTTTGGGACTTTTAATCCAATACATAATGGGCATATTGAATTAGCAAAATTTTTCTTGAGTAATTCAGATATATCGGATATTTATTTTATAGTTACTCCTCTTAACCCTTTTAAAGCTAATTCTAAAATAGTTGATAACAGATTTAGATTAGAGATGGTTAAAATTGCAACCGCTAGTGAGAAAAATTTTTATCCCTCAAATATTGAATTCAATATTCCTCCACCAAATTATACAGTAAAGACTGTTTTAAAAATTGTGGATGAATACCCAAATACTAAATTTTCAATTTTGATGGGTGAAGACAATCTTTCATCATTTAATAAGTGGAAAGAATATAAATTAATTCTTGAAAATGTTGAGTTATATGTTTATCCTAGAAAAAAGAAATTCTCTGTGCCTTATGCTCTAAAAAATAATCCAAGAATAATAAATTTTAAAGCTCCTTTAATTAATTTTTCAAGTACAGAAATTAGAAATAGAGTAAGAGAAAATAAAGAAATTAGGAAACTT
Source organism: Flavobacteriaceae bacterium (assembly GCA_029245825.1). Classification (GTDB taxonomy): domain Bacteria; phylum Bacteroidota; class Bacteroidia; order Flavobacteriales; family Flavobacteriaceae. The sequence goes on along the minus strand of JAQWON010000083.1, from coordinate 17,097 downwards.
GTCCCTGCAAAAGTTTTTGATTTTATAAGAGAGAAAAAATTTTATCTATAAGATTAAAACTCTCCTAAGTATTTTTCAATTTCAACAATATCATCTTTAGATGTAAGATCAGGAACATGCTCTGCCATTGGAATACCTAGCATACTCCCAGGAAAATCTTTTATCATATTTAATACTGCTATTGGTAATTCTTTTTCATTTCGCTCTTTATGAATAGGACATAATTTTACATATTTATATAATTGATCTCCTTTAAAACTAAAAATATTCATACTTACCCGAATTACACCGCGCTTGTCTTGAAAAGAATCAATTTCTTCTTTTTTAGGTTTTTCAATAATATCCAAAAGCTTGTTTTCATTATCAAGTATTGTAACTGCAAAGCTAGAAAGTCTTTCTTCTGGAAATTTTAAATGTTTTGAATCATAAGCAATAAATGAATTAATTTCTGGATTCTCTCTTAACTTTGATAAAGCATTTACTGAATAGAGATTATCACTATTGCATACCGAAAAACTGGTTTTTTTAAGTTCAGGATACTGATCCATTACCTGAACTAAAGCATCTGCTGTCCCCAATGGTTTAATCCTCCCCTTAGGAATATATTGTGTAGCAAAAGAAATAGATAAATCAGAAAAATTAGGATTATTAGAATAAGTTGTCTTAAATAATTTTGAGTCTTCACCAATTATTAAATAAATAGATTTGTATCCTGAAATCCTAGCATTATTAATTAAGTAATCTAATAATGGTCTTTTACTTTCGCCAAGTGCAATTAGGCCTTTACTTATTTGATTAGCTTGCTCAATAGCTTCAGATGAAATCCCTTTAGATGATATAGATTTTTTCATTCTAGATGATAATCCTGCTGCGAGTATGATTAATGTTTCGTTCATATTTTAATTTTTAATGACAACTCATGTTGTACTTTTTTAATCTCCAATAGTTGTATGGTAGGGGAGTATAAAATCCAATTATTAACATAATTGGAATTACCCACCATGTAAGAATTGCACCACCAGTAAGGAATAAATCAGCTATGTTCATTGTTACTTCCATTCCAATCATAGAAATAAATGACATCCCTAATGCCGTATTAATAGCTTTCTTAAAATTCATTTGCCTTATTAAAATTATTGTTTCTAAAAGAATTGATGTTAATAAACCATTAACTATTGCCAGTCCCATTATTTGGAAATTACTCCAATAATGTTCAATGTTTTGGAAATAAAAAATAGTTCCAAAATCCCCTATAGAGCATCCTAATAAACACCAAAGGGTATTTGTTTTTGCCTTTTTCCAGGTAGATTTGCATTTCCAATCCATTGTTTTATTTCTTATAAACTAATGCTCCTTCACTTTCTTTTATTAAAAAAGCATCTACTGCTCCAGCTTTTTTAATTTCAGAAATAATTTTTTCTTCATTACCAGGTTCAGAAATTGCAACAATACATCCTCCGCCACCAGATCCAATAATTTTAGCGCCAATCGCTCCAGCTTTTAATGAATTTTCAATCATTGCATCAATTCTAGGGACAGTAATTTTTAAATTATCTCTTAACAATAAATGATGTTTGTTCATCAAATAGCCTAAATGATTTATATCAGAAGACTCCTTTTTAAGTTCTGAATAAGCTGCTTTTGTAATGAAATAATTTTTTATGGCTGCTGATAAATAGGGTTTTAATTCTGGATCAATAAGAGTCAAATATTTTTCAAGATCTTCTATTTTAGAATTTTTAATCTCAAAATTAGCTATAGTGCTTTTTACCTGATTTATTGCCTTTAAAGCTTTTGTTTTTAATGAAGCAAGAACCCCAAAAGTATCTTTATCAATGCCTGAAACGCCAACTATTAAATTTCCCATCAATTTTGAAAAAAGTACATGAGAGTCATCTTCAGTATTGAGATATATAAGATTGCCAAGTGAAATCGTGAACTGATCCATTTAGCCGCCAGAAGAATTTCTTTCAATGACCTCGGTCTCATATGCAAGTTTTGCAAGTCTAATGGAATTAAATTGTCCATCTATTCCAAAAACAGCAACCAAAAAATTTATCCATGCTATAGTTAAAGCAGATGAACTTGATAAACCTGCGTTTATTGGTATGTCTCCCGAAATGGAAATATTATATCCTAAATTTGGAATACACCCATGCCTTCTAAGTACTTTTAGCGCAATCACTAAATAATCATCTTTCTCTACTTTAATATTTTGCTTATCAATAGGTATTTTAAGTGATTGATTCAAATCATTCATTTGAATATTAAATATCCCTTGGTCATTTCTTTCAGCATTTATTGTAACGTATCGATTGATTGCACAAGCTATAATGGGTAATTTTAAATAATCTTGATGATCTCCAAATAAACAAATTCTGCCAGGGGCCTTAGAAGTCATTTTAAAATTCATAAATATTTAATCTAATATGAATTATATACTTAATAAAATTAATAGTATAGATTTTATTTTATTTTTATATAAAGTAATTAAAGACAAATTTAATTTTTAAAATCAATATTCCAGGTCATTAATAAAATAAAATCTATGAAAAAAAGTAGAAGAAATTTCATTAAAACAACATCTTTATCAATTGCTTCATTAGGCTCCTCATCTCTTCTCACAGGCTTTTCAAATAAATATCCTGAAAGGAAATTAGGTAATCAATATATGGCTGATTTCAAAGCTCCTAAAATAAAAAACATTAGAGCTGCATTTATAGGTGTTGGCGCAAGAGGAGGAAATCATTTAAAATCTTTTGCTTCTCTTGAAGGTACTGAAGTTGTCGCAATAAGTGATTTATATGAAGATAATGTAGTTAGAGAGTTTAAGATTGCTTCAGAAATTGGAGATGAAAAAAGACATCAAAATATATCTCTTTATTGGGGAGATGAAAATAAATGGAAAACGATGCTAAAAGATGTTAAACCTGATGTTGTTTTTGTTGCAACAAACTGGAATAACCACGCAGTTATGGCAATTGAATCTATGAAAAGTGGGGCTCATGCTTTTGTTGAAGTCCCAATTGCTACAACCATTAAAGATTTATGGAATATTGTTGATACATCGGAGGAAACAAAAAAACACTGTATGATGCTAGAAAATGTTAATTATGGTAGAGATGAATTAATGTTTCTTAACATATGCAGAAAAGGTTTAATTGGTGAATTACTCCATGGAGAAGCTTCCTATATTCATGATCTTAGATTTCAAATGAGTGAAGAAAATAGAGGCACTGGATCTTGGAGAACTTTACACTATGCAAATAGCAAAGGAAATCTTTATCCTACACATGGTTTAGGACCCGTTTCGCAATACATGAATCTTGCAAGAGGAGATGACAATTTTAAAACACTTGTTTCCTTTTCATCTCCTGCAATGGGAAGAAAACTATATGCTGAAAAGAATTATCCAAAAGAACACAAATGGAATAAACTAGAATATGGAAATGGTGATTTAAATACCTCGATCATTAAAACCAGCCTGGGAAGAACCATAATGGTCCAATGGGATGAAACTAGTCCAAGACCATATACTCGCCTAAACTTGATCCAAGGGACAAAAGGAATCTTGGCTGGATTTCCTACTAGAATTGCTCTTGAACAAGGATTTAAGGACCTTTCGAAAGATCATCACTCCTGGATCCAGGGGAAAGACATGAAGGCTATATATGAAGAATATGATCACCCATTATATAAAAAGTTAAATGATAAAAATACAAGTCTTGGCAAACAAATAGCTGAAAGTGGACATGGCGGAATGGATGGAATTATGATTTATAGAATTGTAGAGTGCCTTCAAAATGGTTTACCTATGGATCAAAATCTATATGAAGGATGTTTTTGGAGTGCAGTAACACCTCTTAGTGCAGGCTCAATAGAAAATAATGGCGCACCACAGTCATTCCCAGATTTTACAAGAGGTAATTGGAAAAAAACAAAACCCCTTAAAATAATAAGTTAATTAAAAAAGCGCCTTTGGGCGCTTTTTTAATTATGTTGTAATAGTATTACTATTTATAAATATTTAATTCCGATTAATTATTCTGCTGCATCTGGAGCAACTGCTAACATTAAACCAGTTGCATAACCAAAATCACCTGAATCAATAATTTTACCTTCGTCATTAAAAGTAAAATAATGATACATATATACTTCGAAATTCTTTCCTGAAGCAGTATTCGTTCCAGTCCAAGTACCATAAGTTCTTACACTACCATTTAATTGTCCAGTATCAGGATCAACTCCAGGAAGATAATTGTCAGGAGTATATTTTATATTTTCCATAGCATCATGCCAACCTTTCATATATTCAAGTGTGGCATTCTTATCCATTAAAGGAGCTCCATAAAAACAGCTTCTCCACTCAACGTCAGCAGCCATAAAATTTGAAACACCTTCAAAATTTTCAGATGTAAAAGTTTCGAACCATTTTTTTGCTAACTCAACATTTTTTTCAAAATTCGGATTTTGTGGTGTTTGTGTACACGCAGCTATAAAGATAGCAAACGAAATCATAATTATTTTCTTCATTTTTAATTGTTTTTAGACAAAGCTAAAATTAATTTCTAACTATTTAGGCATTGCTTTAAGAATATTACACAGCTTCTGTGATCCAAATTTCCTACTATATTTTTTAATTTCAATAGGCGATTTTGGCTCTAGCTTATTTTCAATCCATAAATTGTACATCTTTAAAATATAATCTTTAATTGATCTTGTGTCATTTGATAGACAAACTGATGAATCATGAGAAATTTTCATTAAATCAGAAACTTCCGAGTTTAAATCACCAATAACCAGTACAGGGTTACCAGTTGCCATATATTCAATAAGTTTTCCTGAAATCATAGTTGAATAACCAGATTGATTAAAAAGAAAGTTTATTAATACATGTGATGATTTCATTAGACTAACTGCTTGATTATGGATTACATATCCATGATTTTGCACGCTAACAACTTTAGAAAATTCACTAATAATTTCTTTAGATGTTGATCCAGCAAAGCAAAATTGTATATTAATATCAGGGTGTGTTTCTTTAATTGACTGTAAAGAATAAATTAATTGCTTATAACTCTGGTTTTTAGTTAATAACCCAATATAACCTAAAGTAAAGATTTGATTATATTTTGATTTTATTTTTGAAAAAACTTCATGATCATATCCATTATATATGTTATAAAAAGGTTTGTTTTTGTCAATTATTTTGTCTCTTAACTGTTTGTGGAAATTTTTTTTGGCGGTGGTAAGAATTGCATCAGCAGAATTTAAAATCTTTTTCTCATATTTTAAATCTATACTATTTGCCCAGCTCATTCGGTACATATCTTTAAGATAAAAAATATCCGTCCATGGATCTCTTAGATCTATAAGCCAATTAAATTTAAATTTTTCTCTTAGTTGAAGACCTATTAGATGTGTTGAGTGAGGAGGCCCAGTTGTAATAACTGAATGGATTTTTTCTTTTTTTAAAATCGCTTCACCAGCTCTTATCGCAAATGAATTCCAACCTTTTCTAGCATCAGGGATGAAAAAATTTCCTCTTACAAAGGCAATAATCTTTGACAAAAATCCTTTATTTGAAAACTCTCCTTGCGGGAAAGGTTTTTTAGATTTATTCTTAAATAAAAATTTGTATAACTTTAAAACCTCTCTGGATCTTGTCCTATATACTTGGATATTTTCAATTTCCTTTTCTAGTGATAAATCTATTGAGCTGAAAGAAGCTGATTTTGGATCAACAGTAATAACTATAGGTTTAAACCCATACTGTTTCATATACTTAGCAAAATAAACCCATCTTTGAACACCTGATCCTCCAGATGGAGGCCAATAATAAGTGAAAATAAGTACACTAGAAAGTTCTTTCAATGAATTTTTGTTTGTGCTTTTTTCCAAATAGGAACTGATGAACAAGCTTCTCCATAAAAAATACTTTTAGCTACCTTTTGGAATCTAGCGAGTAATTGAATAAGCACATTCTCAGGAATTTCTTTTTCACTGCACCCTTTAATGATTATAGGTTTATCTTGATATAGATCTAAATTTAAATCATCAATAACCCCTTTAAAGAGATGATTTTCAAGCGTTTCTAAATTACCAAAAACTACTTCCTTGGCAAACGAATTTAAATAAGATGCTATTAAAAGAGGAGCCCAAGCGGGAATAATAGCGTCAGTAGAACAATCAATAGCTACATATTTGCCTTTAAATTGTTCCCATGCATAATCCTTTGCTCTGTCTCTGAATTTTTTTTCTTTTAAAACTAATCCTTTTTCAAGCCACTCACTTATATCAAAAAATACTCTATCACCTTTAGGATAAAATTCCTGTAAATCAAAAGTTATAAGCTTGCTTTTAGCAACTCTATTTACTATTGGTTCATTCATCACAATAAGCCCAGTTCTAATTTTGCCTCTTCACTCATTAAATCCTTACTCCATGGGGGGTCAAAAGTTATCTCTACTTTAGCGCTTTTTATTGTTTTTATAGACTCTACTTTTTCTTCAACTTCCTTAGGGAGAGATTCAGCCACTGGGCAATTTGGAGAGGTCAGAGTCATTATAATCTTAACATCATAATCTTCATTAACAAAAACATCATAAATTAAGCCTAATTCATATATATCTACTGGAATTTCTGGGTCATAAATTGTCTTTAAAACAGAAACTACTTTTTCTCCAATTAGATCTGTATTAATTTTGCCTTCCTGCATAAAAATTTAATTAGATCTTGTTTTGGATTTAACTGCATACATTTTAAGTTCTTTAATCATAGATAAAAGACCATTCGCTCTAATAGGAGATAGGTGATTCTTTAAACCTATTTTATCTATAAAATCTGTTTTAGCTTCCATAATTGAATCTGGATCTTGATTAGAAAAAACACGGATCAAAATAGCTATAATACCTTTTGTAAGAATAGCATCACTATCAGCAGTGAAAATTAATTTTCCGTCATTTGTTTCTGAGTGAAGCCAAACATTGCTCTGACAACCCTTAATTAAATTATTATCAACTTTGTACTTTGGATCTATTAAAGGGAGGGATTTTCCCAGCTCTATCATATACTCATAACGATCGGCCCAATTATCAAAAGATGAAAACTCGGCTACAATTTCGTCCTGAATAGCTAACATGTCAGTCATACTCAAAAATAAGAATTTATTGTAACATCGTAATCGCTCGCTTGAGAGCTTTAATCATAAGGTCAATCTCTTCTTTTGTGTTGTAGAATGAAAAAGATATTCTAACAGTTCCAGGTATTTTAAAATAATTCATAACTGGCTGAGCACAATGATGACCAATTCTTACAGCTACACCAAATTGATCAAGGAGACTACCTAAATCATAGTGATGAATTCCTTCGACATTAAATGAAATGACAGCTATTTTATTTTTTGCTTCCCCATAAATTTTCAAACCTTCTATTTCTTTAAGTTCTTGAGTGCAATACTTTAAAAGCTCATCTTCATGGGCTTGAATATTATCTAAGCCTATATTATCCATGTATTCAATAGCAGCACCAAAAGCAATTACCCCGGCAATATTTGGTGTTCCTGGTTCAAATTTATGAGGAAGTTCACCATAAGTTGTTTTTTCAAAAGAAACTTCATCAATCATTTCTCCTCCTCCATGCCAGGGAGATAATTTATTTAGCAATTCTTCTTTACCGTATAAAATTCCAGTTCCAGTGGGCCCACACATCTTATGAGCAGAAACTGTATAATAATCAATATCTAATTTTTGAAAATCAATTTCAAAGTGAGAAGCACCCTGAGCCCCGTCAATTAGAACTTTTGCTCCCACCTCATGAGATTTATTAATAATATATGAAATTGGATTCACTGTCCCCAGCGCATTGGAAACATGACTTACAAAAACTAATTTTGTTTTTTCGGAAATAAACTTATCAAATTCCTTCAAGATTAAATTGCCTTGATTATCCATCGGAATAACATTTAACTTTGCTCCGGTTCGTTCGCAAAGCATTTGAACAGGGACTATGTTTGAATGATGTTCCATTTCCGAAACAATTACTTCATCTTTAGAAGTTAAAAGATCTGTATATCCTAGGGTAATTATATTTATTGATTGGGTAGTTCCCGAAGTGAAAATAATTTCTTGAGGAAGCCTTGAATTAAAATATTTGTGCAGTTTCTTTCTCACATCCTCATATGCAGTAGTAGCTTGAATACTTAATTTATGATTACCTCGATGAATGTTTGAATTTGTTCTTTTGTAATAATCAACAATTGAGTCGACTACTTGATTAGGTGTCTGAGAAGTTGCAGCATTATCAAAATAAATCAGCTTTTGCCCATTAACTTTCTGATCAAGAATTGGGAAATCTTTTCTAATTGTATTTATATCTAACATTAAAGATCAAATCCTAAATTAACACCTAGCTTTTTTGAAATCAAGCTTTTAATTCTCTTCTTAATGATTGGCAATTGAACACCATCCAAAATGTTATTAGCAAAGGCATATGTTAAAAGTGCTTTCGCTTCTTTTTTTGGAACTCCTCTTGATCGTAGATAAAAAAGTGCATCATTATCAAGCTGCCCTATAGTACACCCATGAGAACATTTTACATCATCAGCAAAAATTTCTAATTGAGGTTTAGTATTAACGGTTGCTAAATCATCTAACAAAAGATTATTACTTTGCTGAAAAGCATTCGTTTTTTGGGCTATTGATTCAACAAATATTTTCCCATTAAATACTCCCTTAGATTTTTCAGAAAAAATTCCTTTATATTCTTGAAAACTTTCACAATTTGGCTGTGAATGTTTAACAAGAGTATAATGATCAACATGTTGATCTCCATCTAAAATAGTTATCCCTTTAAGAGTTGAATTTATTCTTTCTCCCATATGGAAAAAATTAAGATTATTTCTAACTATTTTACCTCCTAAAGAAAAAGTGTGAACTGAAGCTGTACTATTTTTTTCTTGCGAAATATATGTATTGTCAATTAATGAAGAAGAAGTTAGATCATTCTGTATTTTATAATAGTCCAATAGAGCATCTTTGTTTGTGAAAATTTCAGTAACGCTATTTGTTACAACTTCATGAGATTTTAAGCTTTGATGTCTCTCTATTATTTGGGCTTGCGAGTTAGTGTCTAGGACAATTAAATTCCTAGGGTGTAACCAAATTGCTTGTTCTTTTCCAGTTGAAAAATGAATAATTTCTATTGGTTTTTCAGCAACAACATTTTTAGGAACATATATATAGGCTCCTTCTCTAGTATAAGAAGTGTTCAAAGCAGTTAGACTGTCTTTATTATCTGAAATATTTCCAAAATATCTTTCAATAATTTTTCGATACTTAAATTTAGACAATGCTGCTGACATCAAACAAACATCTAATCCATCATGTGTAGTGTCAGAAAGAAATGGACTATAAACACCATCTATAAATATAATTTTATAAGTGTCTATTTCATAGAGGAAAAACTTTTTTACTTTTTTTAACTCAATTGGAGTTTCTTTTTTTGGAAAAAGAGCGTAGTCCCTATTAATTAATGAATTTAATGAGGTATATTTCCATGCCTCATCTTTTCTTGAAGGAAATCCTTTTTTTTCAAAAACTTTTAAAGCTTTAAGTCTTTTCTCATGTATGGGATTACTAACATCGAAAAGCTCTTCAAAAGCTATATGAGAATACAATAATTTTTCTTGAAATTTCATTAATTCTTTTCTTTAATCCAATCATACCCTTTAGATTCTAAATCCATTGCTAATTCTTTTGAACCTGATTTGACAGTTTTACCTTCAAAAATAACATGAACAAAATCTGGAACAATATACTCTAAGAGTCTTTGATAATGAGTTATAACTATTATTGCGTTATCCTTATTTCTAAATTTGTTTACTCCATTTGCAACAACCTTTAAAGCATCGATATCTAGTCCTGAATCCGTTTCGTCAAGAACAGCAAGCTTGGGTTCTATCATAGCCATTTGAAAAATTTCGTTTCGTTTTTTCTCGCCTCCTGAAAAACCTTCATTTAAAGATCTTGATAGAAACCTTGAATCAATATCAAATAAATCAGCTTTTTCTCGAATTTTTTTTAACATTTCATTTGCCGGCATATCATCAAACCCTTGGGCTTTTCTTGATGCATTAATAGCTGTTTTGACAAAATTTGTTACACTAACTCCTGGAATTTCAACAGGGTATTGAAATGAAAGAAATATTCCTTTGTGAGATCTTGACTCAGGATCCATTTCAGAAAGATCTTCACCTTGATAAGACATTGATCCCTTGATTACCTCATAATCTTCATGTCCAGCTATTACTGAAGCTAAAGTACTTTTACCAGAACCATTTGGCCCCATAATAGCATGCACTTCACCAGGTTTAACTTCTAAGTTTATTCCTTTTAAAATAGTTTTGCCATCAACTTTGGCACTAAGATTTTTTATTTTTAACATATTGTTTTATTTAACGTTACCCTACAGAACCCTCTAAAGATATTTCTAATAATTTCTGGGCCTCAACAGCAAATTCCATAGGCAAATTATTTAAAACTTCTTTACTAAAACCATTAACAATTAAAGCTATTGCCTTTTCTGTGTCTATTCCTCTTTGATTACAATAAAAAATTTGATCCTCTCCTATTTTACTAGTTGTCGCCTCATGCTCTATTTGGGCTGAATTATTTCGCGCTTCAATGTAAGGGAAAGTATGAGATCCACAATTATTACCCATCAAAAGAGAATCACACTGAGAAAAATTACGTGCGTTTTTAGCCCTTGAAGACACTTGGACTAAGCCTCTGTAACTGCTTTGAGATTTTCCAGCACAAATACCCTTAGATATAATTGTGCTCTTAGTATTATCCCCTAAATGTATCATTTTTGTGCCTGTATCTGCTTGTTGATAATTATTTGTTAAGGCAATAGAATAAAATTCTCCTATAGAATTATCTCCTTTAAGAACACAGGAAGGATATTTCCAGGTAACTGCGGAACCAGTCTCAACCTGAGTCCATGAAATTTTTGAGTGATTATGACATAATCCTCTTTTTGTTACAAAATTAAATACTCCCCCTTTTCCATTTTTATCTCCAGGAAACCAATTTTGGACAGTAGAGTATTTAATCTCTGCTTTATCCAAAGCTATAAGTTCTACAACGGCAGCGTGTAATTGGTTTTCATCCCTTGAAGGAGCGGTACATCCTTCTAAATAACTAACGTAACTTGACTCATCAGCTATTACTAAAGTCCTTTCAAATTGTCCTGTTCCAGCCTGATTAATTCTAAAATAAGTAGACAATTCCATCGGACATCTTACCCCCTTAGGAATATAACAAAAAGATCCGTCAGAAAAAACTGCAGAGTTTAAAGCGGCATAAAAATTGTCCTTTTTAGGTACAACTGTTCCAATATATTTTTTAACTAGCTTGGGATGTTTTTGAATTGCTTCAGATATAGAACAAAAAATTATCCCTTCTTTCTCAAGAGATTCTCTGAATGTTGTTGCAACTGAAACAGAATCCATTACTATATCAACAGCAACACCGGTTAATTTTTTTTGCTCTTCAATAGAAATACCTAGCTTTTTAAAAGTTTCTAATAGCTCTGGGTCGACTTCGTCTAAACTTTTATATTTATTTTTTTTCTTTGGTGCTGAATAATAAGAAATAGATTGGAAATCAGGTTTTTTATATTTTACATTAACCCAATTTGGCTCTTTCATTTCTTTCCAGATGTTGTATGCGTCTAACCTCCATTTAGTCATCCAGCTTGGCTCATTTTTCTTTTTAGAAATTTGGATGACAATTTCCTCATCAAGTCCTTTAGGAAAAGTTTCAGAATCAATATCAGTATAAAAACCATACTCATATTCCTTGTTCTCAAGTTCTTTTTTTAATTGTTCTTCAGTGTAAGCCATAAAAATTAATTTTAGAGAGAAAAACTCTCCCCACAACCACAAGTTCTATTAGCATTAGGGTTTTTAAAAACGAATCCTTTTCCATTAAGTCCTCCACTGTAATCAAGGGTCGTTCCAACGAGATATAACAAACTCTTTTTATCTACCAAGATCCTAACCATATTGTCCTGAAATAGCTTGTCTTGAGAATCTTTTTCTTTATCAAAGTTTAACTCATAAGAAAGACCAGAGCATCCCCCGCTTTTAACTCCAACTCTAACAAAATCTTTGTTAGGATCAAATCCCCCTTCGCTCATTAACTCTGAAACCTTTTCTTTAGCCGAAATAGAAACTTTTACCATAATTTATTTATAAATTAAATTTCCTTCAAATATATCTCTATTTTAGGACTTTTTTAAACGTTTTAGCTAAATTAAATAGGTGTTTAAAGAAATTTTTATCGCCACATACTAACAACTATATCTACGCTTCCCTTGCTATTTGAAAAATCATTGTCCTGACTTCTTGTTTCACCAGCAATTACAATTTTTCCTTTTGAAGTTTGGATTATATCATTTCCTATATCATCATTATTGCCTCCTAATAAAAAAGTTTCTATTAATTCTCCACCTGGAGAGATATGAAGTAATGCAATATCATTTCCCCCTTCATTATAAGTGAAATCAATATCAGAACTTCTAGAATGTCCAGTTATAAAAATACTTTTATCAAAACTCTCAACTAATGCCATTCCTGAGTCAAAATCAGAGCCGCCAAAACTAATTTCACTTAAAAGATTCCCAAATTTATCTATAGTAACTAGCCATATATCTGAACTCCCCTTTGGATTGGAAATATCTTTGTCTTGACTGAATGAGCTACCAATAATTTTATAGTTCCCACTAAAATCTTTAATCACAGCTTTTGCTTGATCAATTCCACTTCCTCCATAAGAATTTTCCCAAATCATTTCTCCTTTTGAATTAACAAGAATAGCCCAAATATCATAACTCCCCTTTGGACTGGAAATGTCAACATCAAGACTTTCAGAAGTGCCTATAATTAGAAAATCTCCTCCCTCTGTCTCAATTGCATCATATGATCTATCATTATTTGTTCCTCCATAATATTTTCTCCACTGTAAATTTCCGTTCTGATCTATTTTATGACACCAGAACTCTCCAACTCCATGATGTTTTTTCAGTCCAACATAATCATTCCCTTCCCCCTGAGAAGAAGTAACGTCTAAAAACCCATTAAAAAAATATCCTCCATCCATGGTTGGAATAATAGAATAAGCATGATCATGCCCCTTAAATCCATAAACATCTTCCCAAATTATATTCCCAAATTGATCAATTTTTATTATCCAATTATCATGTGGATCTCCATTCAGTTTAATATCATCAAAACCATCGTTTGGATTAATATCTCCATCCTTGCTACTTGTATATCCAACTAAAATATAGCCTCCATCTTGAGTTTGAATAACTGAGTGGCCATGATCATCTCCAGATCCACCATAAACTTTTTTCCATAAAACATCTCCATTCTGATCAAGTTTTAAGAAAAACCAGTCTCTGTCAGAAGTATTCTTCCCTGATATATCTCCATCATTACTTGTTGTGTTTCCTAAAACTGCAAATCCGCCATCACTAGTTTCAATGATTGAATGCGCAATATCCTCATCACTTCCGCCATAAAGTTTTACCCAAAGTAATTCTCCTTCAAAAAATTCAGGGACTTGCCAATCAGAAATTAGCTGATCATCACAACTCGGGAAAAATATCATTATTAATACAAAAAAAATATTTTTCATCTACTGTGATTTTTTAACTAAAAACAACCCTGAATTAGAGTCACTTATGGAAATTATACCACTTTCAAAATAAGGGTAAACATTCCAAACACCATTAAAAGAAGTTGAATTATTAATTGGGTAAGTATCGAAAAAACCTAATTCATTAATTTCCTTGTCAGATATACCGCTGATATCAATTATTCTAATTCCTGAGGTGTAATTTGCTAAAAAAAATGTATCCCCTTTAACATATCCATTATGATCAATTGCTGGTGTTGGACTGTAATAGAAATGGTGAACTTTGGGATCATCTAAGTCAGCAACATCAATAATAATTGTCCTGGTATTTCCTCCTCTTTCTATCTCATCTGCCTCATCTCCAAGAATAAAATATTTTTGGTCTTCAGTAAACCATCCCTGATGGGTATATGCAACATTTTCATAATCTATTGAAGAAATTGAAATTGGATTTTCTTTATCTGTAACATCAACAAAAACAAGTTTACTCTCATTGCTGCCAACAAAAATCTCCTTTTCATTATAATCAGAATCAGGACCTATATAATTTACAACCTGCGCATCATGAGTATATCCATCCCCTCCATATCCTCCTACTTCATTTGGACTTGTAGGATTAGAAATGTCAATGAAATGAACTCCTCCATTATAATCATCAGCTCTGGAAGTTCCAACAACATATGCATACCCACTATCTTCATTTATTACTATGTTGTGAGCATTCCCAAAAGTGTTTAGGGTTGCATCTGGTTCAAAATTTTTTCTCCCATCTACCCCTCTTAAATTTTTTAAATCAAATACCTGTAATCCATGATTTTCAGCTTCACTGACAATAAATGCATGATCATTATAAACTTTTATGTCACGCCAAATACTTTTTGATGTAGCGCTTAATAGTTTCCCCAGAAAAATTGGCTTTTCAGGGTCACTAATATCAACAAAACCTGTTCCATCATCAAGTCCCATTAAAACATATTCCTTTTGAGCCTGAGAATCAAACCAACCCCAGCTATCATTTCCCCTTTCACTCTCAAGATCTGATAAGGATAAATGAGCAATTAAATCATATCCTTTACAAGGATATTCCCCTGCAAAACCATCTTCACAAGGTGCTTTTTTAACTTCAGAATTAAAATCTGAGTTAGATTGATTTACATATATATATTTATCATAATCCCCCCTAAATCCAATTTCCCCCCTTGTACAAGAAAAAAAAACTAGAGAACATAATATGAACTGATAAAACTTCATCAAAAAATAATTTCTTTAAAGATATTGTTTTGCAAAGAAGAAACTATATTGCGCCATGCAAAATTATCATATTAATGCATGAAAATAAAAATCGTTTACCCCTTTCAGATTATGGGGAGTTTAAATTAATTGACCATTTAACAAAAAAATTTGGTCTTACCCAAAAATCAACTATTAAGGGGGTTGGAGATGACGGAGCTGTTTTAAAATTAGATGATGGCCTTACTGTTTTAAGTACAGATTTGCTTATTGAAGGAATTCATTTTGACTTGTCTTATATGCCATTAAAGCATCTAGGATATAAAGCTGTAGTTGTTAACCTATCTGATATTTTTGCAATGAATGCAATTGCTAATCAAATTACTGTTTCAATAGCTGTTTCAAATCGATTTAAAATAGATTCTTTAGAAGAGCTTTATTCAGGAATATCTCTTGCCTGTAAAAATTTCAAAGTTGACCTTGTTGGTGGGGATACTTCCAGTAGTGTTCAAGGTTTAACAATTTCAATAACTGCTTTAGGACAAGTGGAAAAAGAAAAAGTAACTTATCGTAGTGGCGCAAATTTGAATGATATTTTAATGGTCAGTGGAGATCTTGGCGGTGCTTATATGGGATTACAAGTTTTAGAGCGTGAAAAAGCTGTTTTTAAAGTAAATCCGCAATCTCAGCCTGATTTATCAAAATATTCTTACTGTGTTGAAAGACAACTCAAGCCCGAATCAAGAAAAGATATTATTGAATTTTTAAACAAACTAAATATTGTTCCTACTTCCATGATTGATATAAGCGATGGCTTATCCTCTGAAATTATTCATTTATCAAAATCCTCAAAACTTGGATGCCTAATTTATGAAGAAAAAATTCCCATAGATCAGGAAGTTAAAAATACAGCCGAAGAATTTAAATTCAACTCGACAACTGCTGCCCTTAATGGAGGTGAAGATTATGAGCTTTTATTTACAATAAAGCAAAAAGATTATGAAAAGATCAAAAATAATAATCTTGTCTCTGTTATAGGTTATATGACAGATGAAAAGCTAGGGTGTTTTATGCAAAATAATTTGAGCCAAAAAATAGAATTAGTAGCACAAGGGTGGAAAAATTTTTAAATTTTATCCTAAGGCAACATCCAAAGTCATCATAATTACAAAACCTCCAACAAAACCTAGAGCTGCAATATCTGTATACTTGTCAAGCTGAGTTTCTGGTATTACTTCTTCAACAACAACAAAGATCATTGCTCCTGCTGCAAACGCAAGTGCATAAGGCAAAATTGGAGTGAAAAAAGTAACTGCAAGTGCTCCTAAAACTGCAAAAATAGGTTCAACTATTGCAGACATTTGACCGTACCAAAAAGCCTTAAATCTACTCACTCCTTGACGTCTAAGAGGAACTGAAATGGCTATCCCTTCAGGAAAATTTTGGATTCCGATCCCAATAGCAAGAATAACTGCGCCGCTTATAGATGCTTCAGGAATTCCAGCAGCTACCCCTCCAAATAAAACCCCTACTGCTAATCCTTCTGGAATGTTATGCAAAGTAATAGCTAGGGCTAAAAGAGTTGTCCTGTGCCAAGGTGTTTTTATTCCTTCAGATTCTTTGAAATTGATATGTAGATGAGGTAAAACTTTATCTAACCCAAAAATAAATAGTGCTCCTAATAAAAATCCAATTGCAGCGGGAAAAACTTTAACAAAACCTTCTCCTTCACTCATCTCTATTGCAGGGGACAGTAAACTCCAAAAACTAGCAGCAACCATTACTCCTCCAGTAAAACCGAGCATACCATCTAAAAAGGCCCTATTCATAGACCTAAAAATAAATACGAAAGATGCTCCAAGAGCAGTTACCCCCCAGGTGAAAAGAGTTGCATAAAAAGCTCCTGTAATTGGATCTATGCCAGAAAAAAAATCGAATATGGGTTGCAACTTTATAAAATTAGCGGCTAAATTAGCCATTAAAATAATTAGAATCAAATAATTACTTCATGTTTATATGAAAAGAATTAAAGATCATTACGACTATATAATTTGTGGAGGAGGTGCATCTGGTCTTATATTAGCTTCAAGGTTATGTAATGATAATTACTTTATTAATAAGTCTATTCTGTTAATTGAAAAGGAGCTTAAAAATACTAATGACA
>JAQWON010000080.1 GCA_029245825.1 Flavobacteriaceae bacterium | reverse complement strand
AACACTTCCATAGAAAATAGAGGCATACCCACCTTCATCTGGCAGAAATGTTGCGATTTGACCATAACTATGAGAAAATAAAACTCCATAAAAAATGGAATCAATTATATTGCCGAATGCTCCAGCAAAAATTAAAGAAAGAGAAAAAAGAAAAAGTGGGGATGCAACTTTATTCTTAAACGAAATTTTTAGCCAGTATCCAATTGCACAAATAGCAATTAATCTGATCAGAGTTAAAAAAAGCTTTGACAAATTTTCTGACAGAAAAGGAATTAGATCACTTAATTTAGCACCCATAGCCATACCTTGATTTTCGACGAAAAGTAATTTAAAAAATCCCCAATCAATTATGGGAGTGGTGCCATATAAATTTAAAGGGAAATTTAATTTAATATAAATCTTAGATATCTGATCTATTATAACTAGTATAGCAATTAATATAATTGAATTGTTAGGAGTTATTTTTTTCAATTTAAATGACAAACAAAATAATTTTAGTAAAAATAAAAAATTCTGAAGTCTATTTATGAATTATGTCCCCATTCAGACTATAAATTTTTAAATCAGGATCTTTATTATTTCTTTTTTTCGCTAATTTTACTTCTCCATTAATGCTTTTTGCAGATATGTTTATTTCTCTTTTGTGTATATAAATATCTGCATCAATAGTTTTGATACTTCCTTTTGATTTAAGATTGTAAAGATGACAAGATCCATTTCTTTGAAAGATTTCTAGAAAATCAACTTTACCCTCCCCATTTATTTCTGAGTTATTTACATATAGTTCTAGTGAGATTTTTGAATTAAATTTAATTTCAATTTGAGAGGATACAAATTTATGGGCGCTTAACTTATCATTAAATTCATAAAATGTGGGGCTATAATTTTCAGTAAAATAAAGTACTTCTGAATTTAATTTGAATTTTGGAATTACATCATCCCCATATTCCCCATCAGATGAGTATTTGATCTGAACACCATTAAAATTTTCTTTACCAAAAAATGAGACTTTAGAGGCCCATCTTGCATCAATAAATATTTTTGAAAAATTTGGTTTTTGCCATCTTTTTTCAACAACCTTTTGTGACCAAACTAAAAATGGAAAAAGGAATAGAATAAAATTTAGTTTAAGTAAATTTATTTTTGTGCATTTTTTGCCTCGATACTTAAGGTTGCATGAGGGACCAATAATAGCCGTTTCTTTTTAATTAATTTCCCAGTAATTCTACATATTCCATAAGTCTTATTTTCTATTCGGATAAGAGCACTTTTAAGATCTCTAATAAATTTTTCTTGCCTAATTGCTAATTGAGTATTTGCCTCTTTAGACATTGTTTCAGATCCTTCTTCAAAAGCTTTAAAAGTTGGAGAGGTATCATCAGTGCCATTATTCCCATCATTCATATATGAGCTTTTCAAAAGGTCAAGATCAGCCTTAGCTTTATCAATTTTTTCTTCAATCAATTTTCTAAACTTTTCAAGTTCCGTATCAGAGTATCTATTTTTCATTTTCAATAAAAATTCAAATTTTTTTAATTTCTATATATGTTTCTTTTTTTTCAAAAACTACTTTAGTTTCAGATTTTATTGATTGATCAAAAGTAATCTTTTTTGCAAGAGTTTCATTTTTTATATATTCTTTATTTTTATTTATAATTTCTTCAATAATTTTATTTTTAGAAAAAGCAATTTCTATTTTATCAGTGACTTTAAAACCAGAATTCTTTCGTAAGTTCTGTAACCTATTTACTATTTCTCTGGCTCTTCCTTCATTAATTAAATTTTTTGAAAGTTTAATGTCTAGGGCTACAGTAATTCCTTGACTACTAGCAACGGCATATCCATCAATATCCTTTGAGATAATTTCAACATCATCCATATCTAAAATAATATTTTTTTCCTTAAACAAAAGAGAAATAGAGCCATTAGCTTCTATTTCTTTTATTTGCTTTAAACCAAAGGACTTTATTTTTTTTACGACGTCTTTCATTTCATTACCATATTTTGGACCCAAATTTTTATAATTTGGTTTTATTTCTTTAATTAAAAGATTACTTTCATCATCTATTACTCTAACTTCTTTAATATTAATTTCAGAACATAGCTGATCTTTTACTAATTCAATTTCTTTTTTCTCTTTGTTATTTCTAGCACTAACCATAAGTTTTTTGAGCGGTTGTCTAACTTTAATTTGTTCTTTTTTTCTCATGGATAGTGCTAAAGATGTTATTATTCTTGCTTTATTGATTCTACTTTCAAGAGGCAGATCAATTTGATTCTTTTTACTAATTGGGAATTTTGATAGATGGACAGATTCAAAGGATTTATCTTTTGTGTTTGAGACCAAATCCTTGTATAAAATATCAGAATAAAAGGGTGCAATTGGAGCAGATAATTTAGCAATAGTAAGGAGAGTATCATAAAGTGTTTGAAACCCAGAAATTTTGTCTTTTTCATAGGCACCTTTCCAAAATCTCCTTCTAGAAAGCCTTACATACCAATTACTCAATTTCTCTTGAACAAAAAAAGAAATAGCTCTAGCAGCTTTTGTTGGTTCATAATCATTATATGCCTTATCTATCTGATCAATAAGAGAATTTAGTTCAGAAATTATCCACCGGTCAAGTTCAGGACGTTTTTCAATTGAAATAGAAGCCTCTTGGTAACAAAATTTATCAATATTTGCATATAGACTAAAAAATGAATAAGTGTTGTATAGAGTTCCAAAAAATTTTCTTTGAACCTCCATAACGCCTGATAACTCAAATTTGAGATTGTCCCATGGATTTGAATTAGATATCATATACCACCTGGTAGCATCAGCACCATATTTATCTAATGTTTCAAATGGATTAATAGCATTCCCTAATCTTTTTGACATTTTTTGCCCATCTTTATCTAGTACAAGCCCATTTGAAATTACATTTTTATAAGCTACTGAATTGAAAACTATGTTTGATATAATATGCAGAGTATAGAACCATCCTCTTGTTTGATCAACCCCTTCAGCTATATAATCTGCTGGGAACGCATCTCCAGCATCAATTTTTTCTTTGTTTTCAAAAGGATAATGCCATTGAGCATAGGGCATTGCTCCAGAGTCAAACCATACATCCAAAAGATCTTTCTCTCTTTGCATTGGGGAATTATTTTTTGAAGTGAGCGTGACTTTATCTAATATATGTTTATGAAGATCAATCATTTTATAGTTTTCATCACTCATGTCATCAACTTTAAAATTTTGGAAAGGGTTAGATTTCATAGTACCAACAGATACAGACAGGTCAATTTCTTCAATAAGCTCTTTTATGGATCCTATTACTTTAATTTCTTTTTTATCTTTTGTTACCCATATTGGTAGAGGGATTCCCCAAAATCTTGATCTAGAGAGGTTCCAGTCATTTGCATTACTAAGCCAATTTCCAAATCGTCCCTCACCAGTTGATTTAGGTTTCCAATTAATATTCTTGTTTGAGGCCGTAATAGAATCTCTAATTTTAGAAACTTTTATGAACCATGAATCTAAGGGATAGTAGAGAATAGGTTTGTCTGTTCTCCAACAATTTGGATAAGAATGAACATATTTTTCAACTTTAAAAGCTTTGTTTTCCTCCTTTAATTTAATAGCTATTTCAATATCCACAGATTTATCAGGGGCTTCACTATCATAATATTCATTTTTCACATATTTACCTCCGATACCAATTAATTCATCTCTAAATTTACCTTCTAGATCAACCAGCGGGACTTTATTTTTCTCTTTGTCATAGATTAAAAGAGGAGGAACCTCTGGAGAAGCTTCCTTGGCAACCTTTGAATCATCCGCACCAAAGGTTGGAGCTGTATGAACTATTCCTGTTCCTTCTTCAGTTGTAACAAAATCACCTAAGATTACTCGAAAGGCATTTTCTGGGTTGTCAGCAGGCAAGGGGGAATCAGACCAAATTTGTTCGTATTTAATCCCCAGTAAATCCTTTCCATTTATTTCTTGTTCTATAAAGTATGGGATTTTGTTTTTATTTCTTTTTAATGATAATTCAGAATGCTCGTTTACCTGAGTATATTTTTTGTTGAAATATTTATCTATTAAATCTTTTGCTAATAATACTCTTATTGGCAAAAGTGTATATTCATTAAATGTTTCTATTATACTGTAATTGATCTTTGCTCCAACAGTTAAAGCAGTATTTGATGGAAGTGTCCAAGGTGTTGTTGTCCATGCAAGTATGTAAAGAGGGGTATTCTTGTGAATTTTTTTAGGCAAAGACTCATTAATTGTTTTAAATTGAGCTGTAACACTTGTATCGGTTACATTTTTATATGTTCCAGGCTGATTTAATTCGTGTGAACTTAAGCCTGTTCCAGCTTTTGGTGAATATGGCTGAATATTATATCCCTTATAAAGCAATCCTTTCTTATATATTTCTTTTATCAGCCACCAGACAGACTCCATATATTTTGAATCATAGGTTTTATATGGATCATTCATATTAATCCAAAAACCAATTTTATTAGTTAGATCTTCCCATTCGTCTGTATATTTCATCACAGCTTTTTTACAAGCTAGATTATAGTTTTCTACAGATATAGTTTCTCCTATATTTTTTTTTGTT
>JAQWON010000074.1 GCA_029245825.1 Flavobacteriaceae bacterium | reverse complement strand
ATTTTAGCAACTCTTTTTGGTGTTCCAACTAAACTATCATCAGTAAGGTCCATTCCTAAAATTTCAAGAATATCTCTTATTTTTTCTTCAATTAGTATTATTTTTTGTTCTTTACTAATATTAAAAGCATCAAGCCTTATTGGAGTCTCTTTATTTATGCTTTGATGATTATCTCCAATTTCATCAATTTTTTTTAGAAGTGACTTATTAATTTTCATTGATGATTAAAATTGTTCAAAGATAAATATTTATTAGCAATAATGAATTTTACAATTTTATTGAATAGGTCAGAACAATTTGTGTTTGATTATTTTTTAGGCTTATAGGGTCATTTAAAGAGTTTGCATTTAATTCAGATGAGGAATATAAAGGAAACTTTCTATTTATTACTGTATTTGCTATACCAACACTAAAATTACTTCCATCAAAGTCTAATCCAACTCCACCAGACAAACTATTATAATCATTTTCATTTAATGATAGAGCACTGTATTTTTTTGATTTCTCAGAGTAATATCCCAATCTAAAACTTACTTTTTCAACTCTCAATTCCCCACCAATCCTTATATTATTTGAAGACTTAAGATTATTACTTATAATTGAATTTTGTTCCTTAAGATGTAAATCATCATTTTTTAAATCAAATCTAAGATTTTGATAATTTGTCTTCCCATATTGAAAGCTAATCAGACCTCTCTTTTCAAAAATATATGCTAATCCAAATGATACTTTTGATGGGACAATTAGTTTATAATTGTAGATATTTAAAACATTAGGATTTAAAACTACAGGCGTATCATTTTTAAATTCTGTTTTTAGATACTGAGTAGTTTCATCGTTAAGCTCATACCATATAGGAGTTCTATATGAAAGCCCAAGTCTAAAGTTGTTACTTTTTAAAATTCCACCTAATTGCATTGAAAAACCCTCTCCCACAGTTGAAAGAATATTTTCAAATTGAGATGAAATTAAAGGTGATTCAGAACTGTATCCTACTTCATATAGTGTGTCATTCCTGTTAAACTCAATTCCATAAGAATTAACACTCATTCCTAAGTATAAAAAATCCTTATACTGAGTACTTAGTGTGAAGTTAAATTGACTTTGGTAACCACTTTCTTTAACAAAGAATGAGTGTCCCAATGGACTTCCTTCAATATTACTATTGGATGAATATTCAGTATTTTCATCATTTTCCTCTAAAGGATTTATAAAATAGCCATGATAACCCAAAAAAGCTTGCTGAGAAGCATAGTCAAGATTTTCACCAATATCCTGATAGGCTTCAGAGATTGTCTCTTCTGGGAAGAGCAGTAAGTTTTTTAATCTTACTCCTTTAGCATAGTATAAGAAATAATTATCTAATCCATTTGTGTTATTTCCTCCGGCATTAAATTTTGATTTGAAATTATTTTTTCTTTTATAGTTAAACGCAAAACTTATTTTAGTAAAATCCTCTTCTTCATTTGTACTATTCATGATAAAAACAAATCCAGCTTGGTTAATATCAATCGGAGTGTTAGGAGGTAAATCAATACCTTTTTGACCAAAGTATTCAGTTTGAAAATTATTTGAAAGAGCTCTTATGGATACACTTATTTCTGGGTAAATGAATACTGCGGCAGCGGCAGGATTATCAGTAATAGCTGAAATATCCCCTCCTAGAGCACTGAAAGCTCCTCCCATAGAAATATACCTTGCAGATCCCTCCAATGACTGTCTAGAATATCTTCTTGCATCTTCTATAAATTGAGCATTTATAAACGATGAATTGAATATAATCATTAAAACAAAAATTATATTTTTTGTTTTCATAAAAACAGATTTATAAATTAAACTTTTACTTTTTCTTTCCTCCTCTAGAGCTAGAGCTTCCAGAACTTCCTCTGGATTTTACACCTGATGAACTGGTTGATCTACCTCCAGAATTATAAGACCTAGATGGTGAGGAGTAAGTTCTATTCGAAGAAGGCCTAATATTATTTGTTCCTGAACTTCTAGAGTTACCTCTTACATTTGTATTATTAGAACTGCCATTTACAGAGGAGTTATTTCCTCTGGGAACCCTAATCCCACGTGAATTGTTATAATTAGTATATCCTTCTTTGTAATTAATATTTGACCTAGAAGAAGCCGGAACATAGATTCCGTTATTATTTGTTGATCCATTTCTACTACCTCTGATCAAATTTCTTTCCCCTTCTTCGATTCTATTATTTATAGAAGAATTAACATAAGAAGGATTTCTTCCAATATTATACCTAGTCTTTAGAGCATTAATTGTAGCAGAAATTTCTGCCCTTTTGTTAATATCCTCCTTATCTTCTTTACTTCGTGATTGTGTAGCCGATGTTCTACCTCCTCTACTTGTATTCGCAAATGAAAGACTTTCATATTGTTCATATTTTCTTTCAAATGAACTGTAGTAATAAGGGCTATGATAATAAAACGACCAGCGATTATATGGATTGTATGACATACCATAATATCCTCCATAGTATGGCCAATAATTATTATAGTGTGGATATCCTCCATAGTAACCTAAACCCCAGGGATGCCCACCATGGAATCTTTGCATCATGTAATAATCATAATAACGATATCTTCTCCAAAGAGGACTATATCCTGACATATAGCCATAACCATAATTAAAATATGGAGAGTAATCGTCATAGTAATAATGCATTGGCAAATTATTTGTAAAATAGATTTGAGTTTTATCAACCCTATCTCCCCAAGGAGCTTGATCACTTATTGAGGAATCAGTGTTTTCTTCAGAGCTATAGTAATTTTCAATATCAGTGAATAAATAGTTGTTAGGATCACTACCCACTGAAGTATAGTCATCAGCTATATTATTAAACACATCTTTGAAATAATTACTATTGCTTGATTGATTTATCTGATTGTCTGAGTCAGATATCTTTCCATATATTCCATCAGAGGTGTAATAGGAAGATCCTTGATAACTTCCACAAGAATAAACTATTATTAATAAAAATATTAATAATGAAACTAAAATATGGTTTCTAAAAAAATGTTTATTCATAGTTTGTAGTTTTTTAAAAAAATCAAAACAAAAAATAGTAGTTTTGTTCTTTACTAATATAATGGCAAAATTTGTGCCAAACTAAAAAATGGCTGAAAAATTGACTTCCAGAAATACAGATTATTCTAAATGGTATAATGAAATTGTTGTTAAAGCAGGATTAGCTGAAGCATCTGCTGTAAGAGGCTGTATGGTAATTAAGCCTTATGGTTTTGCTATATGGGAAAAAATCCAATCTGAGCTAGATAGAATGTTCAAAGAAACTGGCCATCAAAATGCATATTTCCCTCTTTTTGTTCCAAAAAGTTTATTTGAAGCAGAGGAAAAAAATGCTGAAGGTTTTTCTAAAGAATGTGCTGTTGTTACTCATTACCGATTAAAAAATGATCCTAAAAATCCAACTAAACTAGTTGTTGATGATCAAGCTAAACTAGAGGAAGAATTGATAGTCAGACCAACAAGTGAGGCAATTATTTGGAATACATATAAAAATTGGATACAATCATATAGAGATTTACCTATTTTAATTAATCAATGGGCAAATGTTGTCCGATGGGAAATGCGAACTCGATTGTTCTTAAGAACAGCTGAGTTTTTATGGCAAGAGGGACATACTGCACATGCTACTAAAGAAGAAGCTTTAGAAGAAACGATTCTTATTAACAATCTTTACGCAGACTTTG
>JAQWON010000044.1 GCA_029245825.1 Flavobacteriaceae bacterium | reverse complement strand
GCCAATTCCTCTGACTGGGAGCAAGTAAATATTTTTACCGGAGTTTTCAAAAGAATCTTTTTTGGATTGCAAATTTATGAATAAAATTCACCTGTTAAACTTTATTCATTTATAATTTTGGATTTGACACTAATATATTTTTATTTTGACATATTTCCAATGCTTCGGTGGCGGAATTGGTAGACGCGCTGGATTCAAAATCCAGTTCTGGCAACAGAGTGTGGGTTCGATCCCCACCCGAAGTACTTTTTAAATGATGTATATGAAAATATTTAAATTTCTCTTCCTGGCTTTAGTTTTAAGTATTAATCATCTCTTTTCGCAAGATTACGAGCAGAAACTAAAGGAAATAAAATCTCTATATGACAATTCAAGTGTAGGGCAAACTTTTTTTGTGGAAGACCTGCTTAAAATAGCAGGTTATAAAGCAGAAAAAGTACAGATATATCAAACCTTACCTAATAACGCTAGAGTCTTTCGTGTTAAACTTGACAGTGTTTCTGGAGGGTTTATTTTTGTTAGATGGGATAAAGATAAAAACGAAAATTATGTTGATAATAAATTAATAGACCCAGGAATATATTTTAACCTCAATGCTGCAAGAGAAATAATGCGCAAGCAAACTGAAAAGGCAAATTTTGGAGTTGATGATGTGGCTATTCAAGCCCCAGACCAAGAACAAATTGGATCTGAACAGTTGAATCAATTTAGGGAAGAATTTAAATTAAAGGAAGAAGAAAAAAAATCTAAAGAATTAGATTCTAAAAAAGAAAAAGCTGATAAAAAAAAGAATAAAAATAAAGATAAAAAAGTGAAAAAGGAGGAACAAGAAGAAAAGGAGAAGAAAGAGAAAAATGGAAGTTGAATAAAAAAAAAGAATGAGGACAAGAATTATTTCCCTAGTGTTTTTTCCATTTTTTATATATGCTCAGAATATAGGCTCATTGGATGGAAGAATTTTGGATAATCAAAATCAACAGCCACTTGAAGGCGCTACAGTAATTATTGAAGGAACAGGTTCTGGGGTAGTCACAGATGAAGATGGATATTTTAATTTTGAAAATATTCCAACAAAGTCATATAATTTAACGATAAGTTTTTTGGGATATAGGACAAAGACTATTTATAATATTATCTTAAAATCTTTTGGAACTCCAACGATCCAAGTTTTACTTGAGGAATCAAACGATGAATTAGAAGAAATAATCCTTGTTCAAAGTCCTTTCAGAACGACAAGAGAAACACCTCTGTCTACTCAAACATTTTCAGCTGTTGAAATTGAGACTTATCCTGGTGGTAATAATGATATAACTAAAGTAGTTCAAAGTATGCCAGGAATTTCTCCATCAATAGGAGGATTTAGGAACGATATAATAATTAGAGGCGGGGCACCAAATGAATCTGTTTATTACCTAGATGGGATTGAAATTCCAAACATTAATCATTTTAGTACTCAAGGGAGTGCAGGCGGTCCATTAGGACTGCTTAATGTTTCTTTTATTAGAGAAGTAACCTTATCTAGTTCTGCTTTTGGAGCAGAGTATGATAACCCCCTATCAGGTGTATTATCTTTTGAGCAAAGAGAAGGAAATTCTAAACGATTGGCTGGAAATTTTAGATTTGGGGCAACTGAGGCTGGAATAACTATGGAAGGGCCTTTATTTAAGAAAAAAGAAAATAAATCAGCAAAAACGACTTTTCTTTTTTCTGTTAGAAGAAGCTATCTTCAATTTCTTTTTGAATTACTGGATTTGCCAATAAGACCTGATTATTGGGACTATCAGTGGAAGATTAGTCATAAGATTAATAAATACAACAGCTTAATATTTTTAGGTTTAGGATCAATAGATGATTTTTCTCTTAGATCTCCAAAAATATTTGATTCAAATATTCAGGCTTCTATTGAGCAAGCACCAATTATAAAGCAGCGAACTATTACAGCAGGCCTGTCATGGAAGAAAAAGTACAAAGATGGGAATGGTTTAATGACTACGTCTCTAAGTACTAATCGATTAGGTAATATTTTTTCTAGATTTAGAGATAATATTTCTCAAAGTAATGTTGTTTTTGAAAATGATTCTTATGAATGGGAAACAAAAATCCGTTTTAAATCTGTTCGCTATTTTAATGATTGGAAAACTGTTTTAGGGGCAAATTTTCAAAACTCGACTTATTCCAATAGAACTAAAAATGTTCTTTATGGTCTTAATTATTATACAAAAATTAAATTTTTAAAATTAGGTTTTCACGCTAGAGGTGAAAGGACTTTTCTAAATGAGCGATTAGATTTTTCAATTGGATTTAGGATGGATTCTGATTCATTTTCTGAAGGATCAAGTTTAACTGATAACTTTTCTCCTAGATTATCCTTTTCTTATAAATTAAAACCAGACAATAGATTTAAATGGAATTTATCTATCGGGAGGTATTACAAAATGCCAATTTATACTATGTTAGGATACAAAGATAATGACGGAAATTATATTAATAAAGGATCAAAATATACTAGAAGTGATCATTATGTTACGGGTTTTGAATATAATTCAAGTAATTCATCTAGAATAACTATAGAAGGATTTTACAAGAAATATAGTCAATATCCAGTATCCTTAATTGATAATATTTCACTTGCAAATAAGGGCGGTGGCTTTGAGGTTTTAGGAAATGAACCCATAAGTTCTGATGGTAAGGGGAAGACATATGGTATCGAAACATTGTATCAACAGAAATTAAATAAGAATTTTTACGGAGTTTTTGCGTATACTTTTTTTTACAGCAGATTCACGTCAATTCAAGGGGATTATCTTCCTTCAGTATGGGATAGTCGTCATTTGATTTCATTTTCAGGAGGGTATAAATTGAAAAAAAATTGGGAAATCAGCGCAAGATGGAGGTTTAGTGGAAAAACCCCCTATGTTCCAGTAAATATTAATGCTACTTTAGTTTCTTATCCTGAAATAATTTTAGATTATCAAAAATTAGGAACAGTTAAATTAAACACATTTAATCAGGCTGATATAAGATTTGACAAGAAATGGAACTTCAAAAAATTATCTTTTAATCTTTATTTTCAGATTGAAAATTTTTTAGTTCAATCAATACCATTTCCTAAGGAATATGGATTGAATAGAGATCAATCAGGATTAATAATAGAACCTCTATCTTTAGTTGAGCTAGACAGAGAAGATAGGAGTAACACTCCCATACCATCAATTGGTTTTGTTGTAGACTTTTAGAAAATCAAAAAGCATTAAATCCAGTAATATCCATTCCTGTAATTAAAAGATGAATGTCATGAGTGCCTTCATAAGTAATTACAGATTCTAAGTTCATCATATGTCTCATAATACTATATTCTCCAATTATTCCCATTGCTCCAAGAATTTGTCTAGCCTCTCTAGCAATATTTATTGCTATTTCGACGTTATTTCTTTTAGCCATGGAAATTTGAGCTGAAGTAATATTTCCTTCATTTTGAAGTAATCCTAATCTGTAAGAGAGTAATTGCGCTTTTGTTATTTCAGTTATCATTTCAGCTAATTTTTTTTGTTGTAACTGTTTTGCTGCTATTGGTTTATCAAATTGTATTCTTTCTTTCGCATAGTTTAGGGAGGTCTGATAGCAATCCATAGCTGCACCGATTGCTCCCCATGAAATTCCATATCTCGCTGAATCAAGGCACATTAGCGCAGCTCCTAATCCAGATTTCATTGGGAGCAAATTTTCTTTAGGAACTTTAACCTCATTAAAAAGCAGCTCCCCTGTCACGGAAGTTCTTAAAGACCATTTATTTTTTGTTTCTGGAGAAGAAAAACCCTTCATTTCACGTTCAACTATTAAGCCATGAATTCTATTATTTTCATCTTTTGCCCATACTATTGCAATATCGGCAAAAGGGGCATTAGAAATCCACAATTTTGAACCATTTAAAATGAAGTGATCTTTTCCATCATCTTTAAAGTGAGTTTTCATACTACTTGGATCAGAGCCGTGATCAGGTTCTGTAAGACCAAAGCATCCAATTAATTCACCAGAAGCTAATTTTGGAAGAAATTTCTTTTTCTGTTCTTCAGATCCAAATTTCCAAATTGGGAACATTACAAGGGATGATTGAACTGATGCAGTTGATCTAATTCCGCTATCACCCCTTTCCAATTCTTGCATCATTAAGCCGTAAGAAATATAATCCATTTCAGCACCGCCATACTTTTGTGGAACAAAACAACCAAATGCTCCAATTTCTGATAGCCCCGGAAGGATTTCTTTAGGGAAAGTTGCTTCCTGTGCATTCTTTTCAATTATAGGTGAAATGTTTTTTTTAACCCATGATCTAGTAGTATCTCTTACTAATTTATGCTCTTCCGTAAGAAGGTCATCTAATTTGAAGTAATCCGGCGAAATAAAATTATCTGGTTTCACTTTTTTTGTGAGGATGATTTTATCAAAATTATGAAAATTATTTTTTAAAAACGTCAATAAGCCCCTCTGGCAAATTAATTTTGATCTTCTTTCCTTCTCGATCTATGTTTTCTATTAAATCATTATGAATAGGAACAAAAATTTCACTCCCTTTGTGATCAATAACAAAAAGAGATTGTTTTTTTAAGTCTTTAACAGATTTTATAATACCAATCTCATTTTCTTTATTGTCAACAGCAATAAAGTCATAAATTTCATGATAATAAAAACTTTTTCCACTTAAAGGAGGTAATAAAGAAAGGGGGAGATAAACGTTTTTATTTAAAAATTTTTAAGCATCATTTTAATTATCAATTCCATCTATTAAAATTCTTAAAAAAAACGATTTATGCTTCTGTATCTTATTTATTTTGAAACATATTAAAGAGCCAGATAATTCTATATAAATGGACTTTAAATCTGAATATATTTTTGAGTAATCACCTTCAAATTTAATGATCATCTCACCCTTAAAACTGTATTTTTTTGTTATTATACCTAAAAAAAAGCAATCTTTTTTAAGCATAAAAAAGGAAAGTTAATCTTTAGAATTTTCAGATTCTTTCTTTGAAGAATCCTCTTCAATTTTAACCTGTTCTTCAGCTGGTTTTTCTTCAGCGGTCTCTTCTTTTGCTTCAGGTTTTTCTTCAGCTGCTTCTTCTTTTGCTTCAGCTGCTTCTTCTTTTGCTTCAGGTTTTTCTTCAGCTGCTTCTTCTTTTGCTTCAGCTGCT
>JAQWON010000033.1 GCA_029245825.1 Flavobacteriaceae bacterium | reverse complement strand
TCTATAGCTAATGGAACTACGATTCAATTGTACATTATAGGCTCAGGAGGCTGTACCTCTACTGTTGTAACTGAAGTGATAACTGTAGTCGATCCTCCTACAATTGCAATGGATAGTGATGCATCTGGTGATACAATATGTGCAGGAGAGTCTATAACTATTACAGCCACTGACACCACAAGTCCTGCAGGACCAGCAACTTACACTTTCTTACTCAACGGTATAGCTGCAGCTCCTGCTGAGGTTGTGGGTAATAAATATACTACAACAAACATAGTTTCAGAGAGTACAGTAACTGTTATAATAGAAAATGCATCGGGATGTACAGAAACAGCAACAATGACAATATCAGTTCCTGTTCTAGCAACTGCTGGAGCAATATCAGCAACGTCAGGTGATTTATCGGTATGTCCAGGATCATTATTAGTAAGTACAATAGATGGGGATGGTACTTTAGCTGGTGGTGCAACCCCTACTTTAGCCGGATTTTCTTCTTCAGGCGCAACAGTAACCTATCAGTGGCAATCCAGAACAGGAGCAACTTGGAATAATATTGCTGGTCAAACAGCTGTGGATTTGCCTGCAGGATCAATATCATTTTCTGAGACAACAGATATTAGAAGGCTTGCTTTTGCTAGTCTTAATGGATCTCAATGTGGATCTCTTGCTAGTAATAATATAACTGTAGTTGTTAGTGGTGTTGCAACACCAGTTATAGAAATAAACCCAGGCACGACAGTTTGTACAGATGATGCGATTACTCTTACAGGAACTGGAGGAAATGAAGGAGCAGGTGATGTTTATCAATGGGTTATTGGAGGTACTGTTACGCACACTGGAAAAATTTATAATGCAGCAGCAGGTTCTATAGCTAATGGAGCTACAATAGAGCTTCAAATTGTAAGTTCAGGAGGCTGTACCTCTACTGTTGTAACTGAAGTGATAACTGTAGTCGATCCTCCTACAATTGCAATGGATAGTGATGCATCTGGTGATACAATATGTGCTGGTGAATCAGTTAGCATTACAGCGACCAATACTTTAGATCCTAGTGGTGCGGCTACTTATACCTTCAAGCTTAATGGTATTAATGCTGCTCCAGGTGAGGTAGTAGGAAATGTATTTACTACAACAAATGTTACTTCTGAAAGTACAATAACAGTAATTATAGAGAATGCTGCCGGTTGTACAGAGACAGCTACGATGACTATTTTTGTTCCTGCTTTGTCAAGTGGAGGTACTATATCAGCAACCGCTGCTGATCTCTTAGTTTGTAAAAATGAGGGTTTAAGTGCTGAGATTGATGGGGATGGTGCAGGAGGAACAGCAGGTGGAGCGACAGCTACTTTGGCTGGATTTTCATCTTCGGGTGCTACAGTAACTTATCAATGGCAGCGAAGATTTAATATAGCTGAAGGCTGGGTTGATATTCCAGGTGAAACAGAAAGTGATTTAGATGTTGGTGATATTAGTTTCGCTCAAACGACCTATGTTAGAAGGCTTGCTTATGCTAGTCTTAATGGTTCTAATTGTCAGGGTTTACCAAGTAATGTTATAAAATTTGAAGTTGATCAAGAAAGAGTTCCTGTAATTAATCCAGATCCTAGTTTAACTATTTGTCCATCACAAGAAATAACTTTTGTAGGAAGTGGGGCTCTTGCTGGTGATATCTATAATTGGTCTATTAATGCAGGTGCTGTTACTGCAACTGGTGCTGTATACACTGCACCTGCTGGTTCTCTGGTTGATGGATCTACAATAGAGTTAACAATCGTTTCAGCTAATGAATCATGTACATATTCTACCTCTGTTGTAGTCAATGTAGAACCTGATCCAGTTATTGTTCTCTCGTCCAATGCTTCAGTTCCAGATATTGTATGTAGTGGAGATAGTGTAGTGTTTAGCGTTACAGCTGTTACCTCAGCAACTTCATATGAATGGAAAAAATCAAATGTTGCAACTCCATCATCTTTTATTCCGCTTCCAGGAAGTCCAACGGTTACAAATACATTAACTGTAGGAGGGGCTTCTTTAGCACATAATGATATTATCTGGGTGACCGTTAATTATGGTGGAGGATGTTCTGTTACTGATTCGTTAACATTATCTGTTCTTGAAGTAACAGCAGGGACAGTTACTGGTAGTCAAGAAATTTGTTTTGGAACTATTCCTTCTCCTCTGACAAGTGTAACAACAGCTACCACAAATATACCCGGAGCAACGATATCTTATAGATGGGAATATTCAACAGACAATTTTACTTCAATGGTTTCTGATACTGGAGTTACTACTGCAACTTATATCTTCCCTGGAGCTTTAACTGAAACAACACAGTATAGAAGGGTCGCTTTAGCTTCAGCTTCAGGAAGTACTGCTTGTGATATTTTTACAACAGAACCGATTGAGATTGAGGTTGTCAACTTAGACGGAGGGACTGTAACTCCAACATCTGCCGTGATATGTTTTAATCTTGGAGACTTAGCGCCTGAGCTTTCAATTACTGGGGGATCTATAACAGGTGAATATCAGTGGCAAATATCAACTGACAATTTTGCATCAAATGTTTCTGATATTACATCTGCTACTAATGCAACATATACACCATCAGTTACAACAACTCAAACTACTTATTTTAGAAGGGTTGTTAAGAAGACATTAACTGATGGATCAACATGTCAAGCAACAAGTACAATCTTTAGATTAGAAGTTAATGATTTACAACCCGGAACCTTAGATGATTCAATTGGCACAACTCTTTGTTATGGCTCATTACCTCCTAAAATAGGAATAAATGCAAGTACACCTGCAACGAGTGAGACAGCGACCATGACTTATGAGTGGGAATTTTCATTAACTGGTGTTGGAGGATGGACTGCTATAGCAGGCACAAATGATCTTTCATACCAGCCAGGACCTATAAATTCCACAATATATTATAGAAGAAGTGTCTCGAATATTGAGTCTGGTGGAACCTGTAAAGTTTATACAAATGTCGTTTCATTTACTGCTTTGGATCAAATTGATACTGGAACAATAGATTTTAATGCTCCAACTGCGGCTGAATTAGTTTTATGTACAGGAGATCAGCCAGCTGACTTAATTTTAGCTGGGGCAACTCCAGTAGTAGCAGGATCTGTTACTTATACTTGGCAAAGTTCAACAGATCTAGTAAATTGGTCTACGGTTGTTTCTTCTACAAGTAATGCATTGCTTCAGTTTGGTGCATTTAATACACCAACTGTTAATACATATTACCGAGTTGAAATATCAAATGGAACAACAACCCCTACTATTTCTCAATCGGAGATAAAAGTTATTTTATCTGAAACTGGAAATGCAGTTACGATGGGGGAGAAATATGGTGTTAATATTGATGGCTCTCTTCATGAAGTAACAACAACTGCGACCATTAATACTATGGATATAATTGGATCAGAGCTAGCCTCAGTTATATCAAGTAATGCTGCAGGTTATAATGCTACCTATTATTCTGACACAAATATTATATTAATTGATAATTATACTGCGATATTTAATACTAGCCTTGTTAGTTCAGGTACACTATTCCTCGATATGAATACTATTGTTAACGTCGCTGGAAGTAATGAATGTGTAGCTTATTCTGATTATTTTCTTGTTGAATTCCTTGAAGCTCCTTCAATTACACAAGTAGGTGGCCCAGCAACTTCTCAAGAGGTATGTATCGATAATGCAATTAGCATGATTACTTTTAGAGTAGAAGGATCTGTTTCACTTATTAGGTTAAATAGTTTAGATGATAACTTTACTGTTAACGGCCTTGCAGGAGCAACTGCAACAGTAGTTACATCAATTGGT
>JAQWON010000124.1 GCA_029245825.1 Flavobacteriaceae bacterium | reverse complement strand
CATCATTTTTTTTAATAAACTTAATAATATCAAATATTACTTGATTTGTTTTGTTTCTTACTTCATAAAAAAGATTTGGCCGGTTAAATGAAGATTTATAAACAGATGCGGTATTCATTTTTAAATTCTTAAGAATATCATCTTGTACTTTAGGAGTTGCTGTTGCAGTAAGTGCAATTATTGGAATTTTTTTATCAATTTTTTCGATAATGAATCTTAGATTTCGATATTCAGGACGAAAATCATGTCCCCACTCTGAGATACAATGTGCTTCATCAACAGCGAGGAAAGAAATATTTATTTTTTTAAAAAAATCTATTGTTTCATTTTTAGCTAGAGATTCTGGTGCTACATAAAGTAATTTAGTAAAACCATTTAATAAATCCTCTTTAACTTTCTTAGTCTCAGTTTTACTTAGAGATGAATTAAGCACATGGGCAATACGATCGTTTTCAGAAACTCCTCTAACAAGATCAACTTGATTTTTCATTAGCGCTATCAAGGGAGAAACTACCAAAGCTGTTCCTTCATTGATTAATGCAGGGAGTTGATAACAAATTGACTTCCCTCCTCCTGTAGGCATTATAACAAATGTATTTTTCTTACTAAGCAGGCTTTTTATTGCCTCTTCTTGCAAACCTATAAAATCAGGAAACCCAAAAAATTTTTTTAAAGATTCTTTTAAATCTTTCACTCAATTAAACAGAAAGGATTAATGTTAAAATTTATCTAAATTTGTAATTATACCTAATAAGATATAACAAGAAAAATAGATACACAAAAAAATTGAGTGATAATTCATCCATAATAAAAAAAACTGCTCAAAAAACATTAGAGCTCGAAGGTAAAGCAATAAAATTGTTAAATGATTCGATTGACTCTACCTTTATTAGTGTCGTCAATTTAATTAACAATTCCAAGGGGAGAGTTGTTATTACAGGAATTGGTAAAAGTGGCTTAATTGCAATGAAAATAGTTGCTACTTTAAACTCAACTGGAACTTCTGCCATTTTTATGCATGCAGCAGATGCTATACATGGAGACCTAGGAGTTATTAAAAAAGACGATATAGTAATATGTCTTTCTAAAAGTGGAGATTCAAAAGAAATTAAAGAATTAATTCCCTCAATAAAAATTAAAAAAAATACTATTGTAGCTATAACTTCAGAGAAAAATTCTTTCTTATCATCAGAATCTAATTTTTCAATTATTACACCTATTGAAAGAGAAGCATGCCCTAATAATCTAGCTCCTACAACCAGTACAACTGCTCAACTAGCAATTGGAGATGCATTAGCTATGAGCTTACTTGTTCTCAAAGATTTTAACACGGAGGACTTTGCTATGGTGCATCCCGGAGGAATTCTTGGTAAAAGACTTACCAAAAAAACAAGTGATTTTATAAATCCTAATCAAAAACCTTATGTGAAAAAATCAACTAAAATAACTGAGGTTATTATTGAAATAACCCAAAAAAGATTAGGAGCTACGGCTGTAATTGAAAATGATCAAATTGTTGGAATAATCACAGATGGTGATATCAGAAGAATGCTTGAAAAAAGTGAAAAATTCAATCATCTTCTTGCTGAGAATATAATGACATTTAATCCAATTATTGTAAGTAGTGAAACTTTAGCTGTAGAAGCTCTTAGGATAATGGAGGAAAAGAAAATTGGTCAATTAATTATAATTAATGTAAATAGGAAATATATTGGAATAATACACATTTTAGACTTAATAAAGGAAGGCATAAGTATATGAAGAACTCAAATGAAATGTCTTTTTTAGATCATCTTGAAGAATTAAGATGGCATTTGATACGATCTTGCATATCTATATTTTTATTTGGAATAATAGCCTTTTTCTTTAAAGATTTTATTTTTGACACTTTAATATTCGGGCCAAAAAAAACTGATTTCATTACATATAGATTTTTTTGCGACCTTTCAAAAAATATCTGGAACAGTGATATTTTTTGCATAAGTGAATTGCCATTTAGAATTCAAAGCAGAACTGTCGCCGGGCAATTCTCTGCTCATCTTTGGACATCTGTGTTAGCTGGCTTTATAATTGCTTTCCCATATGTAGTATATGAATTCTGGAAATTTGTAAGTCCTGGACTCCACCAAAATGAGAAAAAAAATGCAAAGTGGTTTATTTTTTCATCATCCATTTTATTTTTTGCAGGAATATTTTTTGGATATTATGTAGTTACTCCTCTTTCGATTAATTTTTTAGGAAGTTATAGTGTTAGCAATGAAATCTTTAATGATTTTGATTTAAGTAGTTATATTGGACTTGTAAGAGCTTCTGTTCTAGCATCTGGGATAATATTTGAACTGCCAATAGTTATATATTTCCTAACAAAAGTAGGAATAGTAACACCTGCTTTTCTTAAAAAGAATAGAAAGTATGCCTTGGTAATAGTATTAAGTATTGCTGCAATCATAACTCCTCCTGATGTGATCAGTCAAATTATAGTAAGTATTCCAATTCTGATACTTTATGAAATTAGTATATTTATTTCAAAAGCAACTTTTAAAAAAGTTAATATATGATTTTAAGCGCAGAAAAAATTGAAAAATCCTACAAGGGTAAAAAAGTTGTTAAAGGGATTTCACTAAGTGTAAAACAGGGAGAAATAGTAGGCCTATTGGGTCCGAATGGAGCTGGAAAAACAACCTCTTTTTATATGATTGTTGGGCTTATTAAACCAGAATCTGGTAATATCTTCCTGAATAAAGAAAATATATCTAAATTCCCTATGTACAAAAGAGCACAATATGGAATTGGTTATTTGGCTCAAGAAGCATCTGTTTTTAGAAAATTAAATGTGGAAGAAAATATTTTAAGTGTTCTTCAACTCACTAATCTTTCAAAAAAAGAACAAAAAGAAAAAACAGATTCTTTAATTGAAGAATTTGGGCTTAGTCATATAAGAAAAAATAGAGGTGATCTTTTGTCAGGTGGTGAAAGAAGAAGAACAGAAATTGCTCGGGCATTAGCTACAGATCCAAAATTTGTTTTACTTGATGAGCCATTTGCAGGCGTAGATCCATTAGCTGTTGAAGATATTCAAAGAATAGTAGCCCATTTAAAAAAGAAGAACATAGGTATACTTATAACAGACCATAATGTTCAAGAAACACTTGCTATAACTGACAAAACCTATTTAATGTTTGAGGGCAGTATATTAAAAGCAGGGGCTCCAAAGGATTTAGCAAAAGATGAGATGGTTAGAAAAGTTTATTTAGGAAAAAACTTTGAATTAAGAGAAAAGAAAATCAATCTCTAACTTCTTTTTTTATGTCTAAAATATTTTTAATTAAATTTAAAAATATATAAGAAGCTATAGTTACTGTAAAACCTGCTAATCCAAAAATAAAAATCAAAACAATACCAATCAAAACTATTCCTATTTTAAATATTTTATCTAAAGTGTTTCCTTTTAGTGACTTGATGGAAAAAAATTTAAAGTTTGAATTCATTAAAAAACTAAAAAAAATTGCTAAAAAAATTAAAGTAATATTTGATAGTAATATTGGTTTTAAAAATAAAAAACTTGGCGATTTAGTTAATAATGGGAAAGAACCAAAAAAAATTGCCATGGCTGGAGCAGGAAGTCCCCTGAAGTCTTTATGATTATTATCCTTTGATTCAAGATTAAACTTAGCTAATCTATTAACTGCGGCGAGCGTCAATATAAAACCGCACAATGACAATGGCGTAAATTCTATTTTTTCATCCACAAAAAAACTTAAATCAATTACTGTTGAAGAATTGCCGTTTAAAATAAATATTTGACTGAGTATAACGCCAGGTAAAAAACCACTAGTTATTACGTCTGCCATTGAATCTAGTTGAACTCCAAAATCAGTTTCCGAATCTAGAATCCTGGCAAAAAAACCATCAAAAAAATCAAATAAAATTCCTAGTAACAAGAAATAAAATGTTATCTCAAACTTAGAAGAAAATACAAAATAGACTGCTATGCAGCCTGAAATAAGATTTAACGAAGTGAAAAATGATGGGATTATATTTCTAATCATTTAGATTTTAGAGAATTAATAAGCAATATACACATGTAATCAATATAAATATTAGTTAATAATATCAATTTTATTCTCGATTACTTTTTCACCTTATGTAATCAATAACGTTTGATATTGATCTCAAAAAAATTGATAAAACAAATATCATTAAACTATTATTAAAAAATTCAGGATATAAAAACCATAAAAAAATAATTAAAAATGTTAAAAAACTATATAGAATCATATAATTATTTAAAAACCTTGAGTCTCTTTTTTTTATAATGAAGAAAGGAACTAAAATATTTAATGGAAATGCCCATAAAATATTTAGATTATTAGTAGAAATATGATCTGTAAAAACCCATAAATATGAAATAAGTAAACCAACTAATCCAGATATGAAGAATAGAAAACAATCAAAATAAACAAATCTGGAGTTGGATTTTATGTTCCTGAGCGGATAGTAATTATATCCGGATTTATTATTAATCTGCTTAAATGAAGCTAATAAAGAAATAATTAGGAAAATACAGAAAACTATTTTTGGAGATATAATTCTTCCTGAAATAATCTGATCCTGATCTAAATTATTAATTCTTGTTTCAAATACAAGTTTTTTGTCTCCTACAGTTGCATTTCCCAATGAAGAAAATAGATATTCAGGTAAAAACATAGCATCATAATTAGATGATTTATCATCAATTTTAGTTCCTAAACAAATATCTATCCCTATATCTGCCCATTTATAATTATCTAAGTACCTGTCTATTAGTGATCGATAGGACAAATTAGCAGGTGGATCATTAAACTTTAATTTTTCTCCAATCGTAAGTTCTAAAACATCTCTAATTTTAGTTGAACAATTGTTAAAAATATAGTTATAGGGGTAAA
Organism: Flavobacteriaceae bacterium; assembly: GCA_029245825.1. GTDB lineage: Bacteria > Bacteroidota > Bacteroidia > Flavobacteriales > Flavobacteriaceae. The sequence continues at coordinate 25,533 of JAQWON010000124.1, read as the reverse complement.
ACCTGTTTTCTTTTTTAATATTATTTTCAAGATAATCAAGTAAAAAAATTTTTTCTTCAGAACTTAAATTTAGAAACTGCTCTTTTATATACCTCTTTTGATTAGAATAGTATCTTTCAGAAAAACTATATTGATTCTTGCCAACCATATATGTTAATTTACCTTTTACATAATTTGTATAAAAATTTGGCTGATTAAAATCAAAAATGCCGTAGTTGTAAAATATGTCTAGTCCTTGCTCGAAATTTTGATACCTTACTCCAGAATGGCCAAAGGCGCTATATAGCTCATTTTGGTATGGACCAATTGTTATTATAGAAAATAACTCATTGTCATTCCCATTAGAAAATAAAATAAAAGGATATAAAAAAAATAAGAATGAAAATTTTAAAAATTTAATTTTCATTCTAGAGAAACTTTCTTGCATTCCAAAAATTATTTTTAGCTAAAATTTATAATAAATATAGATATATTTAGTTTGTAATTTTTTTAAAATTAAATTATATAAGATGCAAGTGAATTGATAATATCATTGTTTAAGAGACTTTCAGACTATTACTTTATTTTTAATCAGAAAATTTTCAATTGATTTTAATATAGAAGAGATTAAATAGAGTAATCAAAAAAAAACACTAACAATTCTTGCGATTTTAACTTAAAAATATATTTTTGCAAAAATTAGTTTTATTATGTATTGGACATTAGAACTTGCTTCATATCTCAGTGATGCGCCATGGCCGGCTAGCAAAGATGAATTAATTGACTTTTCAATTCGAACTGGTGCTCCACTTGAAGTTGTTGAAAATTTACAATCTATGGAGGATGAAGAGGATGTATATGAGTCTATTGAAGAAATATGGCCTGATTTTCCAACTGAAGAGGATTATCTTTGGAATGAAGATGAATATTAGGTAATAATACATTTAAAAGTCTATTTCAAGGCTTTTTTTTTACTTAAATTTGAACTAAATTTTATTTCCTGTTATGGGGCTCTTAAATTCAATTTTAAAAATTTTTGTTGGGAATAAAGCAAAAAAAGATTTATCTAAAATCTATCCAATAGTTGATCAAATAAATTCTTTTTATAAATCATATAGTTCAATGTCTAACGATGATATTCGTGATAAGACAAATGAATTTAAAGAAAGGATTTTTAATCAAACAAATGATTTGAATAAAGAAATAAAAGAAGTTGAATTAGAAATTCAAAAAACTGAAGATCTTAATCAAAAAGAAATTCTCTATCAAAAGATTGATGAGATTGAAAATACTTTACAGAAAAAAACATCAAATACTTTAGATGAAATTCTTCCTGAAGCATTTGCTTTGGTAAAAGAGACTTGTAAGCGTTTTTTAATGCATTCAAAAATTGAAGTTAAAGCAACTGAACTTGATAGAGTTTTATCCCAAGAAAATGATTTTATAACGCTTAAAGAAAATAAGGCGATTTGGTCTAATTCATGGGATGCTGCTGGAAAACCTATTGTTTGGGATATGGTCCATTATGATGTTCAACTTATTGGAGGTATATCATTACATCAAGGAAAAATTTCTGAGATGCAAACAGGTGAAGGTAAAACACTAGCCGCAACTCTACCGATTTATCTTAACGCTTTAACAGGTAAAGGTGTACATTTAGTAACAGTGAATGACTATTTAGCTAAAAGAGACAGCTCATGGATGGGCCCAATTTTTCAATTCCACGGATTAAGTATTGATTGTATTGACTACCACAAACCAAACAGCCAAGAGAGAAGAAATGCATATAAGGCTGATATTACATATGGCACTAATAATGAGTTTGGATTTGATTATTTAAGAGACAACATGGCTCACTCAGCTGATGATCTTGTTCAAAGGAAACATCATTATGCAATAATTGATGAAGTTGACTCAGTTTTAATTGATGATGCTAGAACACCTCTTATAATATCTGGCCCAACTCCAAAGGGAGAGAGACATGAGTTTGATGAACTAAAACCTAGAATAGCAGATTTAGTTTCAAAACAAAGGAAATTATTAACAGGTGTTTTAGCAGAGTGTAAGAAAATTTTGACTGCTGGAGACACCAAAGAAGGCGGGCTTTTATTGTTAAGAGTTTTTAGAGGACTTCCTAAAAATAAAGCTCTTATTAAATTTCTTAGTGAAGAAGGTATTAAACAACTACTTCAGAAAACAGAAAACTTCTATATGCAAGATAACAACAGAGAAATGCCAAAAGTAGATGCAGAATTATACTTCACTATTGACGAAAAAAATAATCAAATTGAGCTTACAGATAAGGGCATAGAAACACTCTCCAAAAATAATGATGACAAAAACTCTTTCGTTCTTCCTGACATTGGAAATGAAGTCGCATTAATAGAGAATCAAAATCTTGAGCCAAAAGAAGAAGCAAAGCAAAAAGAAAATCTTTTTAAAGAATTTGACATAAAAGGAGAACGAATTCATTCAATGAATCAACTTTTAAAAGCTTATACTCTTTTTGAAAAAGATATAGAATATGTAGTAATGGATAATAAGGTTATGATTGTAGATGAGCAAACTGGAAGAATAAGGGATGGGAGAAGATATTCTGATGGTCTGCATCAAGCAATTGAAGCAAAAGAAAATGTCAAAATAGAAGCTGCTACACAGACATTTGCTACTATAACTCTACAAAATTATTTTAGAATGTATGAAAAACTCTCAGGTATGACAGGAACTGCAATAACTGAAGCAGGAGAATTCTGGGAAATATACAAATTAGATGTTATTGAAATTCCTACAAATGAATCAATTGCACGAGATGATAAAAACGACTTAATATACAAAACTAAGAGAGAAAAATATAACGCTGTAATAGATGAAGTTGTCTCTTTATCAAATGAAGGCAGACCAGTTCTTATTGGGACAACTTCAGTAGAAATTTCTGAATTGCTCAGTAAAATGCTTAACATAAGGAAAGTTTATCATAATGTCTTAAATGCTAAACTCCATAAAAAAGAGGCAGAAATAGTTGCTGAAGCTGGAAAAAAAGGTGTTGTAACAATTGCCACTAACATGGCAGGACGAGGGACTGACATAAAATTATCTGATCAGGTGAAAAATTCTGGCGGCCTTGCTATTGTTGGCACAGAAAGACATGACTCAAGAAGAGTAGATCGTCAATTAAGAGGTCGTTCTGGAAGACAAGGAGATCCAGGAAGCTCTCATTTTTACGTTTCCCTTGAAGACAATCTCATGAGGCTTTTTGGATCTGAAAGAGTTGCGAAAGTAATGGATCGAATGGGGCTTAAAGAAGGTGAAGTAATTCAACATTCATTAATGACTAAATCCATTGAGCGTGCACAGAAAAAAGTTGAAGAAAATAATTTTGGAATTCGAAAAAGACTTCTTGAGTATGATGATGTCATGAATGCACAAAGAGAAGTAATTTATAAAAGGAGAAAGCATGCAATTTTAGGAAATCGACTAAAGGTAGATATTGCCAACATGATATACGATACTTGTGAAAAAATTACAGTAGATAATAAGCTGTCAAATGATTTCAAAAATTTTGAATTTGAAATAATTAATAATTTTTCGATTACTTCTCCAATTGACGAATTGGAATTTAATGACTCTGAAGAAAGTGATATCATAAATAAATTATATGATATTTTAAATTCTAATTACCAAAATAAAAACAAGTCTAGTGCAGAAATAGCTTATCCTGTCATTAAAAATGTTTTTGAAAGAGTAAATAACAAATTTGAAAGAATTGTCGTCCCATTCTCTGATGGAGTAAAGAGATTAAATGTTGTAACTAATCTTGAAAACGCATATGAGTCTAAAGGGAAAAGCTTAATTGATGATTTTGAAAAAAATATAACCCTTGCTTTAATTGATGAAGAGTGGAAAACTCACCTAAGAAAAATGGATGAATTGAAACAATCTGTCCAACTGGCTGTTCATGAGCAAAAAGATCCACTTTTGATCTATAAATTTGAATCTTTTGAACTATTTAAATCAATGATTAATAAATTGAATAAAGAAGTTCTTTCTTTTCTATTCAAAGGAAATATTCCAACACAAAATGAATCATCAATAACTGAGGCAAAAAAGAGAAAAGAATCTGAAAGTTATAGAACATCAAAAGATGAAGTTTTAAATAGTGAGGAGCTAGCTCAAAGAAATAGAAAAGTTGGTGCAAATGCTGGAAATCAATCAAACCAAGTAACTGAAACCATTATCAGGGAGAAACCCAAAATTGGAAGAAATGAAAAAGTGATCATAAGAAATGTAAGCTCGGGGGAGACTAAAAAACTAAAATATAAACAAGCAGAGCCTTTAATTAATAAAGGCGAATGGGTTCTTAGTGATTAAAAATTCATTACAAAAGATATTTGGTTAAAGAAACCAATTCTTAAATTTGTGATTAAATCATTTCAGTTTTAATAATGGAAGCATACGCTAACGCCTTACTTTTTGCAATTCCAATCTTCATGCTTTTAGTTTTAGCTGAGATATTTTATGGTCATTTAAAAGGCAAGCAAACTTATACTTTTATGGATACAATATCTAGTCTAAGTTCTGGTCTGACAAATATTATTAAAGATTCATTAGGTCTAGTCTTAATATTAGTTTCCTACCCATACCTTAAATCTGAATTATCTTTTTTAATCATTGAAAGTTCAATTTGGGTTTATCTAATTGCATTTATATGTGTTGATTTTTCAAGTTATTGGAATCATAGATTGAATCATAAAATAAATTTTTTTTGGAATCAACATATAATTCATCACAGCAGTGAAGAATTTAATCTTGCTTGCGCTCTACGCCAGAGTATTTCTAATTTACTCGGTTATACTGCAATTTTTTTAATCCCTGCTGCCTTTTTAGGAATTCCTCAAGGAGTTATTAATGTTTTGGCTCCACTTCATCTTTTTGGTCAATTCTGGTATCATACCCAGCATATTGGAAAACTTGGATTTTTAGAATATATTTTTGTCACACCTTCACAGCACCGAGTTCATCATGCCATCAATCCTATTTATATTGATAAAAACCTTTCAGCAATTTTTTGTGTTTGGGATAGGATCTTTGGAACTTTCCAAGAAGAATTAGAAGAGGAACCCCCTATTTTTGGAGTTCTAAAGCCTGTAAAAACATGGAATCCAATAATCATTAATTTTAAACATCTTTGGGGATTATTTTTAGATGCATGGAGGGCTAAGAAGTGGAAAGATAAATTTACTTTGTGGTTAAAACCAACAGGGTGGAGACCTGAAGATGTAGAAAAAAAATATCCTTCAAATATAATCAAGGATGTTTTTGTACTTAAAAAATATAATACCCCTAGTTCAAAACTTCTTAAATTTTGGGCTCTTTTTCAGTTAATTTCCACAAACATAATGTTGTTTATTTTTCTTCTCAATTTTTCAGAGTTTTATACAACACAAAAATGGTTATTTAGCTTTCTAATTCTTTTATGTGTCTTCAGCTACACTGCTCTTATGGATGGCTATAATTGGGCTTTAAAATTTCAATATTTGATTAATATATCTGGAATTTTATTCTTTCTTTTTCCAGCCTACAAAGAGTTTTATTTAAATCTTTCTCCTTTACTCTATTATTTTTCTATAACATATTTTTTAATAAGTTTTATAATAGTTTTATTTCTAGGTAGAGAAAAAAATAATTTTTTGGCAAATGCAATCTAAAAATAGCGTTTTACTCTTGGGGCCATCATATCCTTATAGAGGAGGTATTGCAGAAACTCAAAACGAATTTGCAATGGCGTTAAAAAAATTAAATTATGAAGTTTATGTATGGACTTTTAAATTCCAATACCCAAATTTACTTTTCCCTGGAAAAACTCAAATGAGTAAAGATTCAAAACCAAATGGTCTAAATATTGAGAGAAAGATACATAGCATGAGTCCTATTAATTGGATTAAATTATCGAAAGAAATAAATAAAATAAAACCAAAATATTTATTTATAAGGTATTGGACTCCCTTTCTTGCTCCCTGTTGGTTCAGTATAGGAAAAAGAGTTTCTAATGAAACTAAAATAATTGGTATAGTTGACAACTGGATTCCACATGAGACAAAATTTTCTGATTATTTTTTAAATACTCTTTTTCAAAAGACATGTGACCGCTTTATTACGCTATCATCATATGTTTCAAATCAGATCAAGCAGTATTCATCAAAAGATATCCTGTCCTTGTTCCATCCAATAAATAATTTCTTGCCAGATATTATAGATGAAAAGATAGCTCATGAGAGACTAAATCTAAATGTAAACAAAAAATATATCCTATTTGCTGGATTAATAAGGAAATATAAAGGACTAGATCTACTCATTGATGCGTTTAAAAAAATCTCTAAGGAAAATCCAGAATTAGAATTATTAATTGCAGGTGAATTTTATGATGATAAAAGAAAGTATTGTGACCAAATCAAAAGTTATAAAATTGAAAATAAAGTAAAAATTTTTGATAGTTTCCAGTCTAAATATGACTTGCGTGATCTATTTTGTGCATCTAAAATAGTTGTGCTCCCATATAAATCTGCTAGTCAAAGTGGAATTACTCCTTTAGCATACAAATATTTGAGACCCCTTGTTTCAACTGACTTACCTGGTTTATCAAATCAAATTTTAGAAGATAAAACTGGTGTCGTCTGTAAAATAAATTCTAATTCTATTGCTGATGGGATAAAAAAAGCTTTAGATTCTAAAAATTATATTAAAATGAAGAATCAGATTTCTTTAAAGAGTAAAAGTTATACCTGGGAAAGCTTTAGTCTCAAGGCCATGAATTTTTTAAAAAAGTATTAACAAAACATAAATAATAAATAAATGAAAGTTTTCCTGTTTTTTTTAACTGCTTTAACAATTAACTCCTGCCTAATAGAAAGAAAGGATTCTAGAGAAATTCAAAAAAAGAAATCACTAAATGATCAAAAACAAAAAAACCTAAAGAAAGCTTATTTTGCATCTGGCTGTTTTTGGTGTGTAGAGTCAATTTACGAAAGTGTATTAGGAGTGGAAGAAGTGTATTCTGGATATGCTGGTGGAAAAACTGAAAATCCGACATATGAAAAAATCATAACTGGTAGAACTGGACATGCTGAAGCTGTAGAAATACAATATAATCCAAAAATTGTAAGTTTTGAAAATCTTCTAGAAATTTTCTTTGGCACTCATGACCCAACAACTCTTAATCGTCAAGGACCAGACAAAGGATCTCAATATCGTTCAATTGCATTTTACCAAACTGAAAATGAGAAAGAAACAATAGAAAATTATATTAACTACTTAAAAAGAAATAAATCATTTGAAAACAAAATTGTAACCGAAGTAAAACCTTTAGAACAATTTTTCTATGCAGAAAAATATCATCAAGATTTCGAAAATAAAAACCCTTATAATCCTTATATAATAAATGTTTCTCTCCCCAGACTAAAGAAATTTCAAAAAAAATATTCTGAATTTCTTAAAACAGATGAAGGACATTAATTTTGATTTAAAAAAATGAAAAAATTATTATGAATAACAGAAGGATTAAAACATATTCAGCAATTATTTTACTCTGGTATATAATTAGATCTGTTAATTTTCTCAGTTTTGAAATTAATTTTAACCCTATAACTTTTGGGATAAAAATCAAATAATAAAAATTTTTATTTTAGTTTTTATTTCAATTGCTGTTGAAGAATATTTTATAAGAAAAGGATTGAAAAAAGAAAACTAATTTTTAGCAAATACACTAAGTCTTTTCCAAAGTCTATAAAAAATAGATCCTATAAAAATTCCATAAACTGATCCAGAAATTACATCTAAAGGGTAATGAACTCCAAGATAAATTCTACTGTATCCAATTGAAAAAGCTATTGCAAGAAAAAAAGGAATTAAATACTTATATTCTTTTTTAAAAATTCCAATAAAAAAAATTGCTAAAGCAAATGAGTTTGAAGCATGTGCTGAAAAAAAACCATATAGACCCCCGCATGATTCTTTTACAAGTCTAGTTATGTCAGAGACAAAAGGATCATGGCAGGGTCTTAATCTAGAAAAGCCATCTTTAAATAAATTTGTGGTTTGATCAGTAAATAGTATCATAATTGATATCAATAAAACTAACATTCCGGTAGATTTTAAATTATTACTTTTAAAAAATAAAAAAACTGCCCCTGTATACAAAAAAATATTAGTTAACTTATTTGAAAGAATAATCCAAATAAAATCAAATTCATGACTTCCTAAATTATTTAAATAAACAAAAAGGGTTTTATCATATGTAATTATATCATCAATCATTTTTAGTTATTAATTTTTAGGAAAAATTAATATAAACTTTTTTGAAAGATAATTAAATCTAATCATTAGAAGTATTGATGACGTAGCTAAGCCTATTAGGAGACCCATCCAAATTCCAACAACACCATATAGCAATTCAATGCCTAAAAGGTATGATATGGGAAAACCAATAATACCATAGGAAAAGAATATTATTATTGTTGGCAAATTGACATCTTGGAATCCTCTCAAAGATCCCAAAACAACAGCTTGTATCCCATCAAAAACTTGGAAAAAAGCAGAAATAATAATTAGCTTACTTGACAGTTCAACTACCTTAATTACATCTGAAAAAATTAATGGATTATTTCCATCAAGATAAAGCCATGGAAGTAAATCATGGGTTGTTAGAAAAAATAAGCAAAAAATGAGATCAAGGATTAAGACAAGAAAAAAACAAGAAAACCCAATTCGCCTCAATTCAACAAAATCATTCTTCCCTTTTTGATTTCCAACTCTTATCATTGCCGCAACTCCTAATCCAAAAGCAATCATGTATGTCATTGAAGAAAGGTTTAAGGCTATTTGATTTGATGCTTGAGGATTCTTTCCCAAAAGACCTGACATCCAAACTGCTGAGGTAAAAAAAATAACCTCAAAAAACATTTGTAGCGCAGAGGGGAGTCCTAATGAAATAATTTTTCTAAATAATTTTAAACTTATTTTAAACCTAAAAAAATTATTTAAATAGACTCTAAATTTTTGACTTGAACTAACATATAAAGCGATTAGAACAAACATTATAATTCTTGAAATTAAAGTTCCTATTGCAGCTCCTTCAACTCCCATTTTTGGAAATCCTCCATAACCAAAAATTAAAAAATAATTTAAACAGACATTAATTAAGTTACCAATAAGGGTTGCATACATTGCTGGCTGCGTATATGAAAGACCATCACAAAATTGTCTAAATCCTTGAAATGCTATAACTGGAATTAAAGACAATGAAACCCAAAAAAGATATTGTTGAGCCAAAACAACAACATCTTTAGGCTGCCCCATTTTTGCTAATAAAGGCTCAGAAAATAAAGTAGAAAAAGATAAAATTAAACTTAAAAAAACACATAATATAAGTCCATGAATAAATATCTTACCAACTCTATCTGTTTTTCCAGATCCATCAGCTTCTGCGATCAAAGGTGTAATAGCTGTAGAAAAACCTATACCAAGAGACATCGCAACAAATACAAAGCTATTACCCAAAGAAACAGCTGCAAGTTCTGCAGTACCTAATTGACCAACCATTATATTGTCAATAAATTGGACGAACGTATGTCCAAGCATTCCAATAATCACTGGATAGGCAAGCTTAAAATTGTATTTAAATTCTCTGGTGTAATTTGAAAGCATTGCCATAAAAAATAGCGGAAAAAATTAACTCTTATTCAAAACCAAAAGTATCAACTAAATATATTAAGGCTGTCATTGCAGCAGCTCCAAGTTCTAATTCCCTCTTATTGATTGATTCAAAAGTATCATTATCTGAATGATGATATTCAAAATATCTTTGTGAGTCAGGTCTAAGCCCAGCAAGAACAACTTGACTATTTTTTAATGGTCCAATATCTGCGCCACTACCTCCTTGAACAAAATAATCAACCATGTAAGGCTCAAAATATTTTTTCCAAGAAATTATTTTTTTAAAATCTTTATTCTTACAGTCAAAACTAAAACCCCTTGGGGAAAATCCTCCAGCATCTGATTCAAGGGCAAAAAGATGTTTTTCATTTATTTTTTTAACATGATCTGCATAAGCCAAGGCGCCTCTTAAACCATTTTCTTCATTCATAAAAAAAACAGCTCTTATAGTTTTTTTTGGTTTAAATTTTAATTTTTTAAATATTCTAAGAACTTCCATCGATTGAACAATTCCAGCACCATCATCATGTGCCCCATCACCAAGATCCCATGAATCAAGATGACCTCCTACTAAAATAACTTCATCAGGATCTTTAGTCCCTCTAATTTCTCCTATCACATTATAGGAAAGTACATCAGGATAATTTTTGCAATTTTGCTTTAGAAAAAATTTTAAATTGGGATTAAGTGAAAGCATTGAACTCAATAGCTCAGCACCATTGGTGCTAATAGCGGCCGCAGGAATTCTTTCACGCAATTTTAAATTTCCATAACTCATAGATCCTGTATGGGGATAATCATCGAGTCTTAAATTCATTGAACGGACTAATACGGCCCTTGCACCAAATTTTGCAGCCTTCTCAGCACCATTAAATCTTTGGTTTACTGCCTTGGAATAAGACTCAAAGGTGTTTATTAAATCTGGTCTCATTGGACGGTTAAAAAACACTATTTTTCCTTGAATTTTGTTTGTGCCCAGTCTTTCAAGTTCTTCAAAATCTTTTACTTCAATAACATTAGCACTAATTCCAGATGATGGAGTTGCAACAGATCCTCCTAATGCGCAGATCGGAACATTAATTGTATTTCCAGGACTAGACTCAATACTTGCGTATTCAAATGTTCCCCTAACCCACTTAGGGACCATTACAGGCTGAAGCCAAACACTATCAAGCTCTAATAACTCTAATTCTTCTTTAGCCCATTCTACAGCTCTTCGGGCATTAAATGACCCTGAGAGACGACCCCCTATTTGATTTGAAAGATGTTCCAGCCATTCATAAGTTTTCCCTTTTGTAAGAGCAGTGTTATAAATCTTTATAAAATTCTCGTCTATATTACTTGTTTGAGAAAAAAGGAAGGAGTTTAAAAATAAAAAAAATAATATGTTTACAATTTTAAACATTCCTGATTTATTTAGCAGCAAATTGATTTATATCCTTTTCAGTAATTGGATTATTACCTAAAATGATTAATCTCTCTATAACATTTCTTAATTCTCTAACGTTGCCAGTCCATGAATACTTAGTAAGCCTTTCAACAGCATTCTCAGAGAGATTCTTAACCTCTACTCCTTGTTCTTCTGAAATAGTTTTAAGAAAATGATTTGCTAAAATTGGAATATCATTTTTTCTCATATTTAAAGTTGGAACTTCAATAAGAATAACAGCTAATCTATGATATAGGTCCTCTCGAAACTTTCCTTTTTTTATTTCTTGATTAAGATCCTTATTTGTTGCCGCAATGACTCTAACGTCTACCATTATATCCTTAGAACCACCAACTCTTTGAATTTTATTTTCTTCAAGAGCTCTAAGTACTTTTGCCTGAGCATTCAAACTCATATCTGCTATTTCATCCAAAAAGAGTGTTCCATTATTTGCTTTTTCAAATTTTCCTGAATGATCCCTTATTGCTGATGTAAATGATCCTTTTAAATGGCCAAATAATTCACTCTCAATTAATTCAGATGGGATTGCAGCACAATTTAACTCAATAAAAGGTTTATTGTTTCTTAGACTTTTTCGATGTAATTGATGCGCAACTAACTCCTTGCCTGTTCCATTTGCACCAGTAATTAAAACTCTTGCATCCGTAGGAGCAACTTTATCAATTATGTCATGTATTTTATTAATTTCTTTTGAACCTCCAATTATTTTATACTTGTCTAAAATTTTTCTCTTTAATTTTTTGTTTTCTACAACTAAGTCTTTCCTCTCCAAAGCATTACGGACAGAGGTAAGTAAGCGATTTAAATCTGGTGGCTTAGGAATAAAATCATATGCTCCATATTTCATAGCTTTAACAGCCGTTTCAATATTTCCATGCCCAGTTAGCATTATAAATGGAACAGCAGCATACTTTTCCTTTGCTTTTTTTAAAACTTCAATCCCATCCATTTTTGGCATCTTTATATCACATAAAACCAAATCAAAATTTGTTTTTGAGATTTCAATTAAGCCAGACTTGCCATCCTCTGCTTCAGTTAAAATATAATTTTTATTTTCCTCAGTTAGAATTCTAGACAAAACCCTTCTTATAGGAACTTCATCTTCAATTAATAATATCTTCTTTATCATATATAGGGCTTGATTTAAATCAACCAATGAATTGATAAATTATTTGCTAAGATAATATAAAAGTTACCTCTGTATTTAAAGAAGGTCAAAATTGCTTAGATCTGAATAAATTAAAAAACAAATAACATACTTATTTATTTTTATGAAAACATATCTTTTACCTTTTCAAAAAAGGACTTTTCAGATTTTTCCGGATTGGGTTTAAAATTATCATCATCAAGCATTTTTTGAAAAAACTGTCTTTGTTCTCTATTAAGTTCTTTTGGTGTCCAAACATTAACATGAATTAATAAATCGCCTTTGCCATAACCTTCAATATCAGGCAAACCTTTCCCCCTCAAGCGTAATGTTTTTCCGGATTGAATACCAGATTCAAGCTTTATCCTAACTTTTCCTTCAAGTAAATCAATATCCTTAGAAACACCTAATGCGGCCTCTGAAATACTTATATAGAGATCATGATGGATGTGATTTCCTTCACGAATAAATTCTTTGTCTGATACTTCTTCAATTAAAACCAACAGATCACCTGATATTCCATCACCTGGTGCAGTATTTCCTTTACCAGAAACTTTTAATTGCATACCCTCTTCAACGCCAGGTGGAATTTTAATTTCAACTGTTTCTTCATTTAAGATCATCCCATTTTCATCAGAGCCCTGTGGCCTGTTTAAAATTGTTTTACCACTTCCACTACAGACATTACAAACACTGGATGACTGCATTCTTCCTAAAATTGTATTACTTACTCTTATTATTTGTCCTGTGCCTTTACAAGTAGAACATGTTGTATATGATACACCAGAGGCCTGAACTTTTCTTTTTACCTTAATCTTTTTACTTACACCATTATAAATTTCATTTAAACTTAGCTGAACACGAATTCTTAAATTAGTTCCTCTTGATCTATTTTGGGTCTGTCCAAAACCACCAAATCCACTAAAGCTACTTCCAAATGCACTGCCAAAAATATCTCCAAATTGACTAAAGATATCTTCCATATTCATTCCTCCACTTCCAAATCCAGCTCCTCCTTCAAAAGCAGCATGACCAAATTGATCATATTGTTTTCGCTTGTTAGAATCACTTAAAACCTCATATGCTTGGGCAGCTTTTTTAAAGTTTGTTTCCGCCTCTTTATCTCCAGGATTTTTATCTGGATGATATTCAATTGCTTTTTTACGATAGGCTTTTTTTATTTCGGCTGAAGTAGCAGATTTACCAACTCCTAAAATTTCATAAAAATCTTCTTTCATAAATATTTATTTCCCAACAACTACCTTTGGGTAGCGTATTATTTTTTCACCTAATTGATATCCCTTTTCAACAACATCAATTATTTTCCCTTTTTTACCCTTTGAATTAACTGGGAGTTGAGATATTGCTTCATGCTTTTCAGAATCAAAATCATCTCCCTGTTTAGTTAATATTTCTTCAAGATCATGGTTCTTTAATATATCTTTAAATTTATTACCTATTAAAATAAAACCCTCTATTTCAGAGGTTAAATCATCTTTTTTATACTGCTTTTCTGCCCGGTTAAAATCATCTAAAACCGTTAATAAAGATAAAATTATATCCTGTCCTGCTGTTTTAAAAAGCTCAAGTCTTTCCTTTGCAGTTCGTTTTTTGAAATTTTCAAATTCTGCAAACAATCTGAGATACTTGTCCTTTGCTTCACTTAATTCTATCTTTAAATCATCAGCTTTCAGCGAATTATTCTTGGAAGATTTTCTCTTTTTAGAAGAATCTACTTTTGATTTACCTTTATTAGACATGATCTTTTTTTTTATTGATACACAAAAGTACTGCCAAAAAAAAAATTTATGTCAAATTGTCATCTCTTTTGTATAAATTATTTAAAGCTTTATTAGCTTCTTCATAAATAAATTTATATCCTAATTCAAGGATTTTTTTTGAACTAACTCTCTGACTATCAATTAATATAGAAGCTCTTTTCCCAAACAAAACTCTTAGAATGAAATTAGGTAATTTAATTATTATAAATTTTCTAAATTTTCTTTTTCTAATTAGTTTCAAAAACGATTTTTGAAATAAAGGTTTTGGAGCAACTGCATTATAAATTCCTTTTGTATTTAATCCAGTAATAAATAAAAACATATTAGCTATATCATTAATGTGAATCCAGCTTTGCCATTGATTTCCTGACCCTAATTGAATTCCAAAGCCAAACTTCATGGGGTGATCTGTCTCTTTAAAGTATCCGTTACTTTTTGACAAGACTAAACCAATTCTTAGAACCGAGGTGTAAGGAATAAATTTTCTGACACTTAAAGATTTTTTTTCCCAATCATAAATTGTTTTTTGAATAAAATTTTGAGGATTATTTGTTTCATTTTCACTATAATTCTTCTCAAAATTACTTTGATAAATCCCTATTGCAGAAGCAGAGACAAAAGTTCTTATCCCGATTTCATTTGATAATTTTATACCCTTAATCAACAAATCAATAGGTTTTAGCCTACTTAACAAAATTTCTTTTTTACTTTTTTTTGTCCATTTTTGAAAAATCTTTTCCCCAGCTAAATTTATTATCGCATTAACTCCTTCAAAACATTTTAAATCTATATAATCTTTTTTTATATCCCAGTAAAAACCTTCACAGTCAATGCTACTTTTAATTTTACTTTTATCTCTTGTCAAGTAATTGACTTTGAAATTTTGATTAAGGGCGGCTTTAATTACAGCCTTTCCTATTAAACCAGTAGCTCCTGTGATTAAAATTTTCATCAGTTAGTTATATCGACAATATATATTAAAATTATTTTCCATTGAAAAAAAAAATGTATTTAATTATTAATAAAAATTAACTTTGGCAAATTATATTTGAACAATGGAAATAATCCACTCTAAAAAGTCCAAGTTTAAAAATGTTGATTTTAACAATCTTTCATTTGGGACTTTTTTTTCAGATCATATGTTTATGTGTAAATACTCTTATGGTTCTTGGAAGAATCCAAAAATTTTACCATATGGTTCAATTAGTTTAGATCCCTCAACAAGTTCATTTCACTATGGACAAGCAATTTTTGAAGGAATGAAAGCATATAAAGATTCTAAAGGAAAAGTATGGCTGTTTCGTCCAGAAGAAAACTTTGAAAGAATGAATAGATCTTCATTAAGATTAAATATGCCTGAATTACCGAAAGATTTATTTTTTAAAGGATTAACTAACCTTTTACGAATAGATTCAGAATGGATCAAGCCAGGTATTGGTAACTCTTTATATATAAGACCTTTCATTTTTGCTAGTTCACCAAACCTTCAGGCTGCTCCATCTAAAGAATACATGTTTTTTATCATTTGTTGTCCGGTTAAATCTTATTATGGTGGTAGAGTTGATGTTTTAATTTCTGAAAAATATAGCAGAGCTGCTAGTGGTGGTGTTGGTTATGCTAAGGCTGCAGGTAACTACGCTGCTCAATTTTATCCTACATCTCTAGCTGAAAAGGAAGGGTGTAATCAGATAATTTGGACAGATGCTAATAACCATGAATATCTTGAAGAAGCTGGAACAATGAATGTTTTTTTTAGAATCAATGATACGCTTATTACTAGTCCCCTAAATGATCGGATTTTAGATGGAGTAACTAGAAAAAGTGTCATTCAATTAGCTGATAATCTTAAGATTAAAACAGAGGTTAGGCCAATAAAAGTAGAAGAAATTATATCATCTCACAAAAAGGGTGAATTAAAAGAAATCTTTGGAGCTGGAACCGCAGTTGTTGTATGTCCAATAAGTAGTTTTAAGTTTAACGATAAAAAATATGAAATCAGTCAAATAAAAGATTCTTTTGCTGATATTTTAAAGGAAAAAATAACCTCTATTCAATACAATTTGATTGATGATCCTTTCGGGTGGAGATTTCCTGTTAATTAATTATCTTTTAAAATAGCCTTTATATTTGGTTTGAAATATTTTGGCCCTTTCATTACTTTACCGTCTTTTCTATAAATTGGATTTCCATCATCACCCAATTTACTCATGTTACTTCTCTGTATTTCTTCGAAAACCTCGTGAATTTTATCTTGCATACCATGAGATAGAATAGTCCCACATAATATATATAGCATGTCGCCTAATGCATCAGCTACTTCAATAATATCATTTCTTTTTGCAGCTTCAAAATATTCTTCATTTTCTTCTTTCATTAGATTAAATCTTAGTTTTACTGTTTCTTTAGATAAATCTATTGTAGGTTTTTTTGCAACACCTAAGCCAAAAGCATTATGAAAATCTTCAACATGCTTTAATTCTTCTTTAATCATTTTGTGGGTATTTATAAAGTTTATAATATTTTTCTAATTTAGTCAAAAAAACTGCATGTTCAGTAAAGGACAATTAGCCTTTGCAATAATATTTTTTATAAGTTTTGTTTTAATCTTAGTATTATCATACAGAAAAGATTTTAAAGGCAATAAAACTTATTACAAAGGGAGTTACAAAATATTAATTGTTTTCATTTCATTAATTTTACTTCTTTTTTTAATAAAAATATTAACTCAAAAAAATTAACTCTTAATCACTTTTGTTTTGAAACAGTTAATATTGGTTTTTCTAGGTGGTGGTTTTGGCAGCTTGGCTAGATATCTACTTATTAAAATAATGCCACATGAAAATAGCACTTTCCCCTGGGGGACACTTACTGTAAATTTATTAGGATGTTTTTTAATTGGTTTTATAATGGGATATGCTCTTCGTTTTTCAGTTGACTCAAGATCTGATTTAATCGTTTTTTTGGGAATCGGAATTTGCGGAGGATTTACTACTTTCTCTGCATTTTCATTTGAAAATTATTCGCTTTTCAAATCAGAAAATTACTTGGTTTCTTCAATCTATATTTCTGTAAGTATTTTTTTTAGTGTAATTATGGTTTATCTAGGTTTTCTTTTTGAAAAGATCATTTATTTAAGAATATAGCATTTTATTATATCATAAATTTTCAATTCATCATTTTTTTGAGGATTTGATAATTTATAATATTCAAAAAAAAGAATTTTTTATTTTTTCAATGAACAAAAAACGGATTATACAAAAATGAATAATCCATCATTCATTTATTCTTTTCTGTCTTTTATTCATATATAATTTAGCGAATTATTAACTAAATAATATCGTTATGAAAAAAATCAGTAAATCTTTAACAATATTTCTAACAGCATTAATATCTATATTATCAGCTAATCAGTCATTAGCTCAGATTGATATTGGTGCTGATTTTATGAGTAGATATGTTTGGAGAGGTGGCGCTTACTCAAATGGTCCATCAATTCAGCCATATATGTCTTATGCAACAGGAGGGGAAGAAGATGACTTTGGATTTGAAGTTGGATTCTGGGGAGCTTATGCTAATGATTCATTAGCAGATGAACTTGACCTTTATGCGTCTCTTTCATATGGTCCAATAGCAGTAACTCTTACAAATTATATTTTCCCTGATATAACAAATGGTGGTAATACCAAATATTTCAATAGTGGCATATGGGAAGGTATGTTAGGTGTAGAATTAGGACCAGTAAGCTTAACTGGTGGGTACTTCTTTGAAGACGGTGACACATATATAGCTGGAAGTGTACCGCTAAGTGAAGAGGTTGGATTTACTTTAGGTTTAGGAGATGGTTTTTATAATGATTCTGGTGACTTTGAGTTAATTGAAGTTGCCCTAAGTTATGGAAAAGAAGTTAAAATAACCGAGGATTTCTCTTTGCCTTTATCCAGTAACTTAATTTATAATCCCTCTGCAGATCAAATGTATCTCGTCTTTGGGTTTTCACTGTAATTTAAAACAATCATGAAAAAAATTGAAGCAATCATCAGAAAATCAAAGTTTGAAGAGGTTAGGGACGCTCTTCATGCTGTAGAAGTTAATTTTTTTAGTTACTGGGATGTTACGGGAGTAGGAAATGAAAAAGAAGGTCATGTGTATCGAGGAATCACCTATAGCACATCTGAAATTCAAAGAAGATACTTGTCTATTGTTGTATCAGATTCATTTGTAGATAAAACTATAAAGGCTATAATTGATTCTGGAGCAACAGATCGTGTAGGAGATGGGAAAATTTTTGTGCTCCCGATAGATGAAGCCTACAGAATTAGAACTGGAGAAAAAGGAAATAAATCACTTAATTAATTTTTTTATGGAAACTACAATACTTACTATTAACAATGTATGGATGATGGTCTGTACTTTTCTAGTATTTTTTATGCATATGGGTTTTGCTCTTTTAGAAAGTGGTTTAACTCGTCAAAAAAATACCATCAATATTTTGTTTAAAAACTTTTTTGTTATTACTACTGGGCTACTCATTTACTGTATAGGAGGATTTAATCTTATGTACCCAGGTTTTGAAGATGGAGATATGGGAATTTTAAAATTTGCCGGATTCGGTATTACAGCTCCAGAAGGCGGAATGGACTTTGGTTATGCAGATGGCGGATATACTTGGTGGACAGATTTTCTCTTCCAGGGAATGTTTGCTGCTACGGCTGCAACAATAGTATCTGGTGCAGTCGCAGAGAGAATTAAACTAAGCGGTTTTATGCTTTTTGCTATATTATATGTTGGTCTTGTTTACCCTATTGTTGGCTCATGGAAATGGGGTGAAGGATTTCTTGACGGATTAGGGTTTTATGATTTTGCGGGCTCCACTTTAGTTCATTCAGTTGGTGGATGGGCTGCGTTAATTGCTGTGTACATGCTGGGTGCAAGAATTGGAAAATTTGATGATAAAGGCAAAGCAAGAGCATTACCAGGACACAATTTACCACTAAGTGCTGCAGGAGTATTAATACTATGGCTAGGATGGTTTGGTTTTAATGGTGGTTCAGTCTTATCTGCTGATCCAACTCTAACATCGCTTACACTAGTAACTACATGTTTAGCTGCAGCTGCTGGGGGTGTTTCAGCTGCTTTTTTTGCAAGTTTACTCTATAAGAATTATGATATAACTATGTTCATGAATGGTATTTTAGGAGGTCTTGTCGGAATTACTGCTGGGGCAGATCTAATGTCTCCAACAGATTCAATTTTAATTGGAATTTTTGCTGGAATATTTGTTGTTTTGGGTATTTCATTTATAGAAAAACTAAAACTTGATGATCCAGTAGGGGCAATTGCTGTTCATTTAATCTGTGGAATTTGGGGCACTCTAGCAGTTGGATGCTTTGGAGACTTAGCTGGAATAGATCAATTTTTCATCCAATTATCAGGCGTTGGAATAATTGGTGCTTTTTGTGTAATTAGTTCGTTTATTTTACTCTTTATTGTCAAGGCAATAACTGGGCTTAGAGTAAGCGAAGAAGAAGAGAAAAAAGGCCTTGATCTTTCTGAACACAGCATGGAAGCTTATGCTGATTTTAGATTAAATCAATTATAAAAAAATTTGGATTCTGAAAATTTTATATTTTTTCATAGGTTAAGATTATAATTACTTTGTTTTGTTTTTAGAATCCATTTTTTTTATACCTTCAGATCTTCTGAAGGTATTTTATATTATAGTTAAAATGACGTATAAAAATTTTTCCCTCTACTTATTTATCTTAGCGCTTTGCTTAAAGACATCTGCTCAATTAAACCCTGAAACAAAACAAGGTCCATATGAACAATTAATAATTAGAGGCGCAACTTTAATCAATGGAGATGGATCGCCTCCAAGAGGGCCAGTAGATATAGTTATAGAAAAAAATACTATAAAAAAAATAAGTTTTGTAGGTTATCCTGGTGTAAAAATTGACTCAACCAAAAGACCTAAGTTAAAATCAAAAGGGAAAATCATTGATGCAACAGACATGTATGTTTTACCTGGGTTTATTGATATGCATGGGCATATTGGGGGTTCTTCTCAGGGTGCTGATTGGGATTACGTTTTTAGGCTTTGGTTGGCCCATGGAATAACAACGATTAGAGAACCTAGTGGCAGAGGCTTAAGTCATACATTAAAATTAAAAGAACGTATTGAAAAAAATGAAATACTTGGACCAAGAATTTTTGCATATACCGGATTCGGTCAAGGTTCAAAAAATCCTATTAAGACTGAAGAAGAGGCACGCTCATGGGTTAGAGAAAACGCGAAAAAAGGAGCTGATGGAATTAAATTTTTTGGTGCTGAACCACATATTATGAAGGCGGCAATTGAAGAAAATAAGAAGTTAGGACTCAAATCCGCCTGTCATCATGCTCAAATGAGTGTTGCAAGATGGAATGTTTTAAATTCAGCAAGAGCTGGTCTAACAACAATGGAGCATTGGTATGGTCTGCCAGAAGCCTTATTTGTTGATAAAACTATTCAGCATTATCCTTTAGATTATAATTACCAAAATGAACAGCATCGTTTTGAAGAAGCTGGAAAATTATGGGAACAAGCTGCTGAGCCATATTCAGATCATTGGAACAATGTGATGAATGAGTTATTAAACCTTGATTTTACTCTTGATCCAACTTTTAATATCTATGAAGCAAGTAGAGATCTTCAAAGAGCTCGAAGAGCTGAATGGCATGAGGATTATACATTGCCGTCTTTATGGAAATTTTATCAGCCGAGTAAAATTTCACATGGATCCTATTGGCATTACTGGGGAACTGAGCAAGAAGTTGCATGGAAAAAAAACTTCAAGTTGTGGATGATTTTTATCAACGAATATAAAAATAGAGGCGGTCGTGTAACAGCAGGGTCAGATTCTGGTTTTATTTTTCAACTATATGGTTTTGGATATATAAGAGAACTAGAACTTTTAAGAGAAGCTGGGTTTCATCCATTGGAGATTATAAGATCAGCCACCTTAAATGGTGCAGAGGCTCTTGGTGTAGATCGAGAGATTGGATCTATCCAAATTGGAAAAAAGGCAGATCTTATAATTATTGAGGAAAATCCATTAAAAAATCTAAAGGTTTTATATGGAACAGGTGCAATAAAACTTAATGATGAAAACCAAGTTGTCCGAGTGGGTGGAGTAAAATATACTATCGTGAATGGTGTGGTATATGATGCAAAAAAATTGTTGCTAGAAGTAAAAGAAATGGTCGATTTATCAAAAAAAGATGAAAACTTTATTTTAAAGCAGCCAGGCAACTAAAAAATCGAATCCGAATTAAATAATTTTTTTATCATTCAACAAACTTTCCATTTCATCTTTAATCTTTTTAGCTGAAATAGACGCGGTTTTTTCGAAATCTTTACCATTAGAAGAATATATAATACTTCTTGATGCATTTACTATTATTCCACATTTATCATTCATTACAGCTTGTGAAATTTGTTTTAAATTTCCGCCTTGAGCTCCTATTCCAGGGATGAGTAAAAAATTATCTGGAACTATTCTCCTAATACTTGAAATTAAATCAGTATGATTAGCTCCAACAACATACATTAATTGTTGAGAGTTTTGCCATTTGATTGAAGATTCAATTACTTGCTGATATAGTTTTTTCCCATTGCATTGATTAAACTGGAAATCTTTAGCTCCAGAATTAGAAGTTAATGCAAGCAAAATTGTGTGCTTATCTTTATATTTTAGGAAAGGCTCTACAGAATCCTTCCCCATATAGGGAGAAATAGTTATAGAATCAAAATTTAAACGTTCAAAATATGCCTTAGCATATCGTCTTGATGTGTTTTCAATATCACATCTTTTTGCATCAGCAATTGTAAAAATATCAGGGTATTCAGATTTTATGTAATCAATAATTTTTTCAAGGGCTTTCCATCCATCAACACCATATGTTTCATAAAAGGCAATGTTAGGCTTATATGCTATACAATATTTTGAAGTTGCATCAATAATTGATTTTGCAAAAGAAAAAATAGGGTCGTTATTTTTTCTTAAAAAATTTGGGATTTTATCTATATCAATATCTAAACCAACACATAAAAAAGATTTTTTCTTTTTAATTCTTTCATATAGATCTTGATTGTTCATGATATTTCTCCTGAATCTTTTAAAACTTGATTATTCTGATAAAGTTTAAGTTCATCAATTAATTGTTTTATATCGCCATTAATTATGTTCTGCAAATCATACAATGTTAAGCCAATTCGATGATCAGTTACCCTTCCTTGAGGATAATTATATGTTCTTATTTTAGCAGATCTATCCCCTGATGAAACAAGTGAGCTTCTCTTTTCAGCATCTGATTCTAACTTTTTATTTAATTCTAATTCATATAGACGAGATCGAAGAACTTTTAAAGCTTTCTCTTTGTTTTTATGTTGTGATTTTTGGTCCTGACATTGGGCTACTATTCCTGTGGGCTCATGTGTGAGTCTAACAGCAGAGTAGGTTGTATTAACTGATTGTCCACCAGGCCCGGAAGAGCAATAAAAATCAACTCTAACATCATTCATATCAATTTTAACATCAAACTCTTCAGCATCAGGAAGAACCATTACTGTTGCCGCAGAAGTATGAACTCTTCCCTGAGTTTCAGTTTGAGGAACTCTCTGTACTCTATGAACTCCAGACTCATACTTCAGCACACTGTATACCTCTTCACCCAAAACCTCAAAAATTATTTCCTTAAAACCACCTGCAGTCCCCTCATTAAAATCAACTAAACTTACCTCCCATCCGAGATCTTGACAAAACTTTGTATACATCCTATAAAGATCTCCAGCAAAAATACTAGCTTCATCTCCCCCTGTTCCAGCCCTAATTTCAAAAACTACATTTTTAGAGTCTTCTGGATCTTTGGGAATTAATAAAAGTTTAATTTCTTGTTCTAAAGAATCAAATTTAATTTTTGATTCTTCTAGTTGAAGTCTAGCCATTTCTAACATCTCTTTGTCTTCTTCATTTTTGATCAAATCCTCCGCCTCTTTTATATTCATATTTAAAAGATCAAACTGATCAAACTTTTCTATTTTCCTGGAGAGTTCTTTGTACTCTTTATTTAGATCAATATATTTCTTTTGATCTGAAATAATTTCTGGTTTAACCATCAAATCAGAAATTTCTTTGAAGCGGTTCCTTATCTGTTTAAATTTTTCTTCCATTTTAACTTTGAGTATAACAAAAATATAACTTTAAGTTGTTGAATATATGATACTTAATATTCAAAGTTTCCAGATTCAGAATAAATTGACAATTTTCTTGTTTTACAAGCCTCAACTCTTCCAATTACTCTAGCATCTATCTCAAATGATTTTGAAATTTCAATAATCTTATCTGTTATTTTAGGATTTACATATAATTCCATTCTGTGCCCCATGTTAAAAACTTGATACATCTCCTTTAGAGAAGTTCCTGATTCTTTTTGAATTAGGTCAAAAATTGGTGGAACTTTGAATAAATTATCTTTTATAATATGAAGATCTTCAATAAAATTAAGAGCCTTGGTTTGTCCTCCTCCACTGCAATGAACCATACCATGAATATCAATTCTGTTAACTTGATCAAAAATTTTCTTTATAACAGGAGCATAAGTTCTAGTTGGAGAAAGAATCATTTTGCCAATATCTATAGGTGTTGAACCTATATAATCAGTCAAAGATTTCGACCCAGAGTAAACCAACTCATCAGGAATGCTAGAGTCAAAACTTTCAGGATATTTATCCATAAGATATTTACTAAAAACATCATGTCTTGCCGAAGTCAAACCATTACTCCCTATTCCAGAATTATACTCTTTCTCATAAGTTGACTGTCCAAAAGATGCAAGCCCTACTATTAAATCTCCATCACTTATATTTGCATTATCTATAATATCCTTTTTAAGCATTCTTGAAAAAACACATGAATCTATAATAACTGTCTTTACTAAATCTCCTACATCAGCAGTTTCTCCTCCAGTATTATATATCTTTATGCCCAAAGAATCAAGTTCATTAATGATTTCCTGGGTTCCATTTATTATTGATGAAACAACCTCTGCAGGAATTCTATTTTTATTTCTTCCAATAATCGATGAAAGCATTATTTCATTAGTTACTCCAACACATAACAGATCATCAATATTCATAACTATTGAATCTTGCACAACACCCTTCCAAACAGAATTATCACCTGTTTCCTTCCAATAAACATATGCAAGTGATGATTTGCTTCCTGCTCCATCTGCATGCATGACAACAACATGATCTTCACTTTTTGTAATGTAATCAGGGATAATTTTACAAAAGGATTTTGGAAATATCCCCTTGTCTATATTTTTAATTGCATCGTGGACATCTTCTTTTTTCGAAGAAACACCTCTTTTTTGATAACGATTGCTTTCCATAAAAAAACTATCATTACAAAAGTAATATATCTCAATGATCTAATCTTCGAAATTCTATTGTATTTTTTAAAAACACCGCGCTATATTTTAAAAAATAAAATTCAATAATTTATTTAGAATTATAGCAATGAAAATTTATTATTTTTCACCCCTTATTTTTATCAATTAAATAAATTAAACTTGAAAAAAATAGTGTTTTGATAAAAATTGAAAACCGTTTTAAAATTAAGATAAAATGTTATGTAGTATTATTACTTTTAAATGTCTTAATTTTAAATTAAAATCTTAATCACAATGAGTAAATCTAAATTAGAATATATCTGGTTGGACGGTTATGTTCCTACAGCCAATTTAAGAAGTAAAACAAAAATTGTTGCCAATTTTGGAGGTAAACTAAAAGATTGCCCTATGTGGGCATTTGATGGAAGTTCAACTCTTCAAGCTGAAGGTGGTTCGTCAGATTGCTTGTTAAAACCCGTTGCCATATATCCTGATCCAGTAAGGAAAGATGGTTTTTTAGTAATGAATGAAGTTTTAAACGCTGATGGTTCTCCACACATTTCAAATGGCAGAGCTACTATTGATGATGATGATAATGATTTTTGGTTTGGATTTGAACAAGAATATTTTATCTGGGATCCTGAAACTAATTTACCTATTGGTTTTCCTAAAGATCAGACTCCTCAAGGACAATTTTATTGTTCCGTTGGAGGTAAAAATACATTCGGTAGAGAAATCATGGATGAACATCTTGATATTTGTCTTGAAGCAGGAATTAATGTAGAAGGAACAAATGCTGAAGTTGCAGCTGGTCAATGGGAGTTTCAAACTTTTGCTAAAGGAGCTAAACAGGCCGGTGATGAAATGTGGGTGGCAAGATATTTACTCGAAAGGACTGCTGAGCAATATGGTTTAGCTATTGAATACCACCCAAAACCTTTAGGAGCAACAGATTGGAATGGTTCTGGAATGCATGCCAACTTTTCAAATACTACACTAAGAACATGTGGATCTGAAAAAACATACAATAAAAT